>NZ_SGPD01000019.1:0-129037 GCF_004208935.1 Pseudoalteromonas sp. CO109Y | reverse complement strand
TCTAACTTCTAATATCTAACTTCTAATATCTAACTTCTAATATCTAACTTCTAATATCTAACTTCTAATATCTAACTTCTAATATCTATCACTCACTACTCCCTTTATTGATATAACCCAAAGCTAAACTTTAAATCATTGCAAAAGCTGTAATTTGCCTTGTCAGCAGCTAGACTGTTTATTATAGTCATCGTTAATGTCACTTAGTCGCAAGTCCAATGCCTGCAAAGATTTTTTCGAAAGCCAAAATTTTAATAGTTGAAGAGCAGCCACTTGCTCAAAGCTATATGAAACAGTCCTTAGAGGGATTGGGGTTTCGTCAGTTGCGTTTTGCTGAGCATGCAATTGCAGCAAAAGAACAATGTCAAATTGAGCAGTTCGATCTCATCGTTTGTTCATTTAACCTTAGTAAACATCAAGATGGTTATCAGCTTTATGAAGAGCTGAAAACTAAACGTCTTATAAAAAACTCTACCGGCTTTATTTTTATTTCAGCTGAAACAAGTGGCTCGTTAGTTCACAGTGTACTCGAGCTACAACCAGATGATTTCTTAGTTAAACCCTTTACAATTAACGAATTAAAAAATCGTATTGAAAAAGTGTTATTGCGCAAAAGTAACCTACATCAAATTTATCAACTTATTGATGATGGGAATGACTCCAAAGCAATTAAACAAATTGATACCTTGCTGCAAAACAAAGGTAATAGTTACAGCGCCATTCTATTGAGATTAAAAGGCGACGCCCTACTTCGCCTTAAGCGCTTTGAAGATGCCAAAACCTTTTTTAAATCAGTGCTCGATATTCAAAAATTTACTTGGGCAAAAGTTGGTTTAGTCGAAGCGCTTATTGCTAATAATGAACATACCCTAGCACACCGCATGCTTAAGACGATGTTGCAGCGCAGTGAAACTAGACTAGTTGCGCTTGATTTACTGGGTCGATTAGAAATAAAACTCAATAAATTTGATGAGGCACAGGATTTTTTTAGTAAAGCTGTTGAAATTGCCCCGCGTAACATTGACCGCCAGAAAACCTTAAGTCATGTATCACTGCTTAATCACGATTATGAAAAGAATTATTTAACGCAAAAAGACATTGCCAGTTACGCAAAACACTCAATTCACGATAACCCTGATATATATTTAAATGCGGCGCGCGCAGGGATTGATTTTGCTTTAACGACGGATCAAACCGATCAAGTTAATCGTATTTCAAGACAGACAAACCAGTACTTAAGTGATTTAAAAAAGCAGTTTCCGAATAGTAATAATCAAACACAAATTGATGTTCTCAATGCGCGTTTGCATTATTTAAAGGATGAACATCAAAAGGCTAAAGCACTTATCAATCAACTTGATGAAAGTGACACTCAAATTCGTTCAGTAGATGGTGCGCTCGATAAGGCGAAAGCGT
This sequence comes from Pseudoalteromonas sp. CO109Y, assembly GCF_004208935.1. Taxonomy (NCBI): domain Bacteria; kingdom Pseudomonadati; phylum Pseudomonadota; class Gammaproteobacteria; order Alteromonadales; family Pseudoalteromonadaceae; genus Pseudoalteromonas; species Pseudoalteromonas sp. CO109Y. The sequence continues at coordinate 127,621 of NZ_SGPD01000019.1, read as the reverse complement.
TTCATGAGCTTGGTTTTCACCACAAAGCACAGATGCTATTTAACCAAATAATAACTCACTGTGAACGCCACCCATCAGTTAGCGATCCGGTGTATTTACGTTATATTCAACAACAACAAACTGAACGACGAGATATCAAGCTCGGTCCGAAAGAGCTCAATAATCACGCTGTAACACAATTTAATAAAGGTCAGCTCAATACGGCGCTAGAAGCCTTCACCCAAGCATTTAGGATCATGCCTAAAAATGCCAGCATCGCTTTAAACCTACTGCAATGTTTATTCGATACAAATAACCAAGGCCAATCATTTAATTTAGCGCTGGCGAAAAAATGTTTTGCCTTGCTCGATGCGCAAACATTAGAAGATGAACAAGCAATCCGCTTTGAAAAAATTAAAGCCCTGGCTGCAAAGTTAAAAATTAAGCTTGCTGAGTAATTGCGTATGGCATCTTCTTTGTTTAAATTTAAAAAGCCCCTCCTAAGCGTTGCGCTTTTAATATTTTGCCAATACAGCTTTGCCTCAGCAACATTACAACATTGGCAACAAGCCAGTATCAATTGGCAAAGTAAAGCAGGCAGCCATATCAATATTTTGGCTGATGAGCAGCCTGCATTTATGGCGTTAAAACCCTACATTCCTTTATTTGAGCAGCTAACAGGAATTTCTGTTGGCTTTCATGCTTTAGAACAATCACAAATGCGTGTTCGTCGCCATCAAGATTTAAGCGAGGCTTCTGGGCTTTACGATGTACTGCCGATGGGGATTACCTTTTTAGGTGAAGCGCAAAGCCAAGGCTGGATTGAGCCCTTGCAGCCTTACATTGATAACCCAAAACTGACAGACAAAACTTGGTATCAGTTAGAAGACATTAGTGAGCGTAGCCTAGCGCTTTGTAAAATTGATAACACGCTATATTCGTTACCATTTGATTTTTCTGCGCCAATTTATTTTTATCGCAAAGATCTTTTCGAACGTTTTAACTTAGCAGTTCCCGATACCTACGAGCAACTACAAGCAACCAAGGTTAAGTTACAACGAGAAATCGACCGTACTCCTTCTTTAAATGGTATGCATGCATTTGCCTCACGTACGCTGCCGGGGGCAGGATTAAACACTTGGACTGTGTTACCTGTTATGCGTGCTTATGGCGCTGAAGTTATCGACGCGCAGGGCCAGTCTGTTTTTAATAGCCCTGAAACGGCACAAAGCCTACAAGTGTATCGCGACCTAGTAACAGGGTTCGGCAATCCAGATAACAGCCGCTTACTGCATTTTTATGAAATTCGTCGCCTGTTTAAAGAAGGCCGCCTTGCTTCGGCCTTTTTGGCTTCTCATTTTTATAATGAAATAGATACCGCCGAAGAGTCAGATATTTGGAATAAATGGGAAGCAGCCCCCTTGCCTGCAGGTCCAATCGCCAGAGAAACATCTCCTTGGGCATGGGCATTTGCAATTAATAGCAAATCAACTAACAAAGATGCTGCATGGTTATTTATTCAATGGGCAACCAGTGAGCAGACCGCCGCACTACTTAGTACAGGAGGTTCACCGCCTAGACAAAAAGTGTGGCACGAAAAGCTGTTTACTCTAGTAAACAAACCTGGCTTTAATAAAGCCATGTTATGGGTGTTTGAGCATGCAACGCCTGATCGCCTTCAGGCTGGCATGGTCGAGTTTCCAGTTATTGGCGAAATTATTTCGCAAACCTTTAGCCAAATTTTCTATGGTGCAGATATAAAACAATCAATCAAAAGCACAGACGCAAAAATCAACGCTAATATGCAAGCATTAAAAGTACGGAGCAATATTGAGCAATGAGAATTAGTATTGCCCACAAAATTTTAATGATCATTGGCTTTACCATTACCCTTATTTTAGGGGCAAGTACGTCGTTGCATGTAATGGAGCTTAAAGAGCAAACACTTTTGAACATGAGTGAAAAAGCTGATGCGATTGTCTCGCCCATGTTGTCAGAAATAAATAGCCTCACAAAAGATAATACCGTGGGGAGTTGGGTGCTTAAAATTCAGGGTCTTACCCTAAAGAACATATTAAAAAATAATACTTTTGATGATTTAAAAACGATTTACTTTATCGACCAAAATAATTTTATCGCCGCCCACCCGGATAACAGTAAAGTAGATACCCTAGAAACTAACCAAGAGCTGCTAAAACAGCTCAATCCTAAGCATAATGTCATTGTAGCCATGGAGCAGCAATATGTTGTTGCTGTGCCAATTAGCAACTTTCAGGGCGAAAATATCGGTTACGTTATGGTGAGTTTTTCAGATAAAGACTTAGCGTTAAAGACCAAATCGATTATTAGCAATGCGGTTTCGCTGTTTGCTATTTACCTGTTAACCGCACTTATCATCGCCTATATCATTATTCGCCGAATTATTTTGCAGCCCATTGATCAGCTCGTGGAGTTTTCTCATGCCGTGACCACGGGTGATTTAAACTGCCCTATTAATATAAAGAGCCAAGATGAAATAGGTACTCTCGCCAGTGGCTTTAAAATGATGCGCGCTGCGGTTAGACAGCAGATAAACAGCATGCATGAACAACATAGTTTACTTGAAGACACCGTTGCAAAGCGCACTCAAGAGTACCTTGACGCTAAAGAGCAAGCTGAACAATCAAATCAGGCTAAAAGTCGCTTTTTAGCTAATATGTCGCATGAGTTAAGAACTCCGCTCAATGCAGTGCTAGGTTTTAGCCAATTACTACAAGATAGCGAAACAGATAAAAATAAGCGTCGTTACTTAGAAGCAATATCAATCTCTGGTAATTCACTGCTTAATGTTTTGAATGACATTCTCGATTTATCAAAAATCGATGCTGGTAAAATGCAACTCGATATTGAGCGTGTAGAAATCCCTAAAATGTGCCATGAGCTTAATATGATGTTTTTACAACTCAGTGCGCAAAAAGATCTCGACTTACAAATAAGCTCTCACCCAGAGTTAACAACCCCTGTGTTACTTGATAGCAATAAAGTTCGCCAAGTACTAACCAACTTAATCAGTAATGCCATTAAGTTCACTGCACAAGGCAGTGTTAAAGTGTATTTCGATTTTAAAGCCCACGATGACAACAGCAATATTGATATCAAAATTCATGTCACAGACACAGGTAAGGGTATTCCTAAAGATCAACAAGATCTTATTTTTAATGATTTTGAACAAGTACAAGGCCAACGTAGTTCGGAGTTTGGTGGTACGGGTTTAGGTCTTGCGATTTCACTGCGTTTTATCAAGCTAATGGGTGGTGAGTTATCGGTGATCAGCGATAAAGATAAAGGCAGTGAGTTTATCGTGTCTTTACCAAATGTTGAATTAGCTGAGTCTAAAAATGAAGTGAAACATCGTAACTACCCCGCTATTTCGAGCTACCACTTTAATCCTGCTCGCATTTTGATTGTTGATGATATTCCCTACAACCGTGACTATTTAGAGTCCTTTTTATCGCGCTGGAGCTTTACCGTAGACACGGCTATCAATGGTGAAGATGCCCTTAAAAAAATTGAGCAGCATCAGCCTGATTTAATCATCATGGATTTAAAAATGCCGGTGATGGGCGGATTAGAAGCAAGTCAGTTAATTCGCAGTGATGATCGCTTCAAGCATATTCCAATCATTGCGGTTACAGCATCGGTATTAAAAGATGATAAGGCGCAATCCAGTATTTTGACAGACTACATAATCAGTAAGCCAATTCACCGTGAGCACCTTATTTTCATCATTGCTCAATACTTAGATTAGGTAATGATTAGATAGAGATTAAACACGCCTTAGTCGCGTTTTTTCATCGCTATAGCATTCATGCAATAGCGTAAGCCACTTGGCGGTGGACCATCAGGAAATACATGTCCTAAATGTGCATCGCAAACATTACATACGGCTTCAATGCGCTGCATACCATGGCTAGAGTCCGCGATATAGGCAATGCTTTCAACACTGCTAGGCTGAGTAAATGACGGCCAGCCTGTGCCACTATCGAACTTTTCATCGCCATCAAAAAGTAAGTTGTCACAACATACACACGCATATTGACCTGGTTCAAATATCGTACATGAATCAGAGCTGTGCGGACGTTCGGTGCCTTTTAAACGGGTTACATAGAATGCATCTTGTTCGAGCTCAGCTTGCCATTCCGATGGCGATTTTTCGACTCGACGTGAAGGTGTTGGGTTACCGTTATGGGCAAACTCTAAAATATCTTGCCAAGTTAACATAATGCTCCCTCAGGGTTGAATACAACAGTTGCACAGTACATCACAAGCACTACGAAGGGCAAGCAACGTGCGTCTAGTAATTACTGTGTTTGCAGCCGAATATCTATTTGTGCACGTTCACGCTCAGAAAGTAGCTGTGCTAAATGACTATTTATTTGGCTGCTGTTAACACTTAATACGGCTGTTATCAGCTGGTCATTGACATCAGTTACATGGATTATCCCTTCGCCTATTTCAATCTGCTTAATTTGGCCAATTAATACAAACTCAGCTTTGCGTTTAAAATCGAATAAACCAGCCAGACTTATCAGCGCTAGCTGATTTACATCACGCTTTAGTAAATCAGTAATGGGGTTACGCGCTACAAATAACGGAGTTACTCGATAAAGGCTTGATAAAGTAATAAAGCCCCATAACATCACAAACAACGAAAATGTAGCACTGTGCCAAAGTGGCGTAAATACCCATAAAACAATTAATACCAGCGCGATAGTGAGTGAAATTTTTGCTAAAAGCTTATTAATTGCCAACATATTGCAGCCCTATTTCTTTTCAATTGGATCTGGCCAATCATTAAAAAAGACCGACAGATATCTGCTTTTTAATAAATATAACAGTACCCATAAAACCAGCACCATTTGACAGGCTAAGAAAAACGAAAACTGATAGTGACTGTGCGCAGCCTGATAGGTTAACCAACTTAAATCTGTGATTGCACACAAAATTAATGGCCAGCGCATAAATCGCCAAATAGACGCGAGACGTTTGGCACTTTCAGCATTTTCTTGAGGTCGGCGTAAACAAAAGATCACCGCCGGTAATAAGGCGATTGCAGCTATGGCAATGGCTGTAAAGAAATCGCTTTTCGACTTAAAAAACAGCGACATGATATCTAAATCAGGGCGACGGCTGAGCGCCGCCATAATCCATATAAAGTAACTGCGTAACAACACTAACAAAGTTAAATGAAACGCCACTGGGGTTCGATAAGCGCCGTGTTTATCCCAGTATTCTGGACCGTAGCGATTCATATTTGGTTCTTCTTATCGGCAATGATGCCAAGTACAAAAAACGCAGCTGTAAGTGTAAGCGCCAGCCATTTAACACCGAGTAGCAGTAGCAACTTACTTAAAAATGGAGTTACAAACACCACAAGTAAGCCCATGCCAAACCCTGTGACCAACACAAAGCAAAGCACGCGAATAATAAAGTGACGACGCGCGACAAAGTGCTTGGTCACTTTAATAATATCGTTTGCATACAAGGATATAAAACACACCACCAGCAATAATGAAATATTGTAAAGGTGTGGTTGCAGCCAGCTGCCAATTGTTAAAGCAACTGACGACAATGCCTGCAATAGACTATCCATTGTGCTCACTTAAAAGTGCAATGAGGTCAGCCTCAGTTAACACATCAATGCCTAAGTCTTGTGCTTTGGTTAATTTTGAGCCTGCTTTTTCACCCGCAATCAGTGCATCTGTTTTCGCCGATACACTACCCGACACTTTTGCACCTAACGCTTGTAAACGTGCTTTTGCATCATTACGATTAAGCTCACTCAATGTGCCGGTCAGTACGTAAGTTAAGCCAGCTAATGGCTGCGCATCGGCGCTCGGCGCTGTTAATTCTGGCCAGTGAATACCTTGCTCAACTAACGCATTTACAACTGCCATATTGTGCTCTTCGCTAAAGAAGCCACGTACATGCTTAGCAACGATCTCACCTACGTCACTTACTTCAGTTAACGCATCAACGCTTGCTTGAGTGATTTTTTCTAGAGTTAAAAAATGGTTTGCTAAGTTTTGCGCGGTTGCTTCACCCACTTCACGAATACCTAACGAATATAGGAATTTAGCTAAGGTTGTTTGTTTAGCATCTTGTAGTGCATTAACTAAGTTCTTAGCAGATTTAGGGCCCATTCGCTCTAGGGACTCAAAATGCCCTTGTTTAAGGATAAATAAATCAGCAGGCGTTTTGATAAGCTCACGATCAACGAGTTGATCAACAATTTTGTCGCCCAAGCCATCAACATCAAGGGCTTTACGTGACGCAAAATGTTTAATTGCTTGCTTACGCTGCGCTTGGCACACTAAGCCCCCCGTACAACGGGCAACCGCTTCACCTTCAATGCGCTCCACATGGGAGTCACAAATTGGGCAGGTAGCAGGAAATTCAATGTCTTTAGCATCGTCTGGACGACGCTCAAGGACAACTTGGGTAATTTGTGGAATAACATCACCTGCACGGCGAATAATCACGGTATCGCCAATTTTAACGCCTAAACGGGCAATTTCATCGCCATTATGAAGCGTTGCGTTAGATACCGTTACGCCACCTACAAATACTGGCTCTAATCGTGCTACAGGGGTGATTGCGCCTGTGCGCCCTACCTGAAACTCAACATCAAGTAATTGGGTGATTTCTTCCTGCGCAGGGAATTTAAAAGCAATTGCCCAGCGCGGTGCACGTGCCACAAAGCCTAAACGCTCTTGTAGTTTTTTGTCGTTTACTTTAATAACCACACCGTCAATTTCGTAGGCAAGGCTACTTCGACGCGTCAAGATATCTTGATAATAATCAAGTGCAGCTTGCTGACCTTCAACGAGCTTTGTTTCTGGGCAAAGTGGTAAACCCCAATCGGTAAGTTTAGCAAGCTGTTGGTAATGATCTTCTGGTAACTGCCCATCGGCAACAAGCCCAGTGCTGTAGGCATAAAACATCAGTGGACGTTTTGCTGTTACTTTAGAGTCAAGCTGACGTAAGCTACCGGCAGCAGCATTACGCGGGTTAACGAAAACTTTGTCGCCACGTTTTTCGGCTTCACTGTTTAGTTTCGCAAAACCGGCGCTGTCCATAAATACTTCACCGCGCACTTCAAGCTCTGCTGGGAAGTCATCGCCACGTAACTTAAGCGGCACATTACGAATTGTTTTCACGTTTTGAGTGATGTTTTCACCCACCATACCATCGCCACGGGTAGCCGCTTGAACCAAAACACCATCACGATAAATAATCGATACCGCTAAACCATCCAGCTTTGGCTCACAACAAAAAGTCAGCTCATTGTTGTCCATTAAACGCTCTTTGATACGGCGGTTAAATGCGGCAAACTCTTCTTCTGAAAAGGCATTATCAAGTGACAGCATTGGCACTTGGTGAGTGACTTGCTCAAACTTATCAAGTGCTGCGCCACCGACTTTTTGGCTTGGTGAGTCAGGGCTTTGAAACTCAGGATTAGCTTGCTCAAGGGCGCTTAATTCGCGCATTAAACGGTCATATTCAGCATCAGGAATGCTAGGTGCATCCAGCACATAATAATTATGGTTATGCTCTTCTAACTGGGCACGAAGTTGGCTAATTTGCTCAAAGATAGGGCTGGACATGAAAACCTCAAAAATCTACATAAAAAAGCCACTTCGACGACTTAACGCCAAGTGGCCTAATACTTATACTCTGTGTGTGCGACTAAGCTGAAAAGCTGCGTACTTTCTCAACATACTCACGAACGCTTTCAACCGTCATTTCTTCACGGTTGCTATCTAAAATAGTTGCACCAAATTCATCGGCTAGCTTTTTAGCTGCACTGTGCAACATATTGAATGCACTTAGACCGTCACCATCACACGGTAAGGTCATAAATAAGCTAACACCTGCCGTGCTGAACTGTTCCATATTATCAATATCGAACGTGCCTGGGTTGTACATATTCACTAAACGGAATAACACCGGGCCTGTGCCTGCTGGGTCTAAGTGACGGTTAAAGAAACCTTCTTCAGAATACTTAAAGCCTAACATATTAACGGCTGGCAATAATTGGCTGCCATCCATTGTTAAGCCCTCTGGCATTTGTAAATGCACAATAATGAAATCGGTTGGAGCTTGTGCATCTGCTGGCTCTTCTTCAACTTCTTGTTGCTTAGCTTCAGGCTCTTCAACAACCTGTTCTGAAACAGCTGGTTCGTCGTGACTTTCTGCTGAAAAGCTTAAATCACCAAACTCTGGCTCATCACGTTCTTGCGGTTTTGCAGTCGCAGGCTCTTGAACCTCGCTGGTTGTTTCGTTCGGTTCAACCCGTTCAACTGAAGGCGTATCTGGGCTGTCCTTTTTACGCACCGACCATAAGCCGTGAATTAATAAACCACCAATGACAAATACACTGATTACGATTAAAGCCCATCTTAATTCTTCGGCCATCCCCTCACCTTTATTATTTGATATGCCTAAATTTTATGCATGTGCCATTTGCACAGCTTGTTCTATATCTACAGCGACCATACGTGATACACCTGGTTCAGCCATAGTTACACCGGTCAATCTGCCTGCCATTTCCATAGCAATCTTGTTATGACTGATATAAATAAATTGTACTGATTGTGACATCTCTTCTACCAAACGGCAAAAACGACCCACATTCGCATCATCCAATGGCGCATCCACTTCATCTAGCATACAGAATGGAGCTGGATTGAGCCTGAATATTGAAAACACCAATGATAATGCGGTCAGCGCTTTTTCTCCACCACTAAGCAGGTGAATTGTCGAATTTTTCTTGCCTGGTGGCCTTGCCATGATGCTCACCCCACTTTCAAGTAGATCATCACTGGTCAATTCAAGGTAAGCACTACCGCCACCAAACACTTTTGGGAATAACTCCCCAAAGTCTGTATTTACTTGTTCAAAGGTCGCCTTGAAACGATTTTTTGTTTCTCGGTCGATTTTTTGAATCGCCCCTTCAAGGGTATTTAATGCTTGTGTTAAGTCATCAAGCTGCTGATTTAAATAATCGCTGCGCTGTTTAGCCTGCTCAAACTCATCTATTGCCGCTAAGTTCACCGCTCCAAGTTCATTTAATGCTTGCGTGGTTTTTGTAAGCCTCGTTTGCATGCTATTTAAATTGGCATTGTCAGGCAGTTCTTCAAGTACTGTTTTTAAATTTTGTTCCAGTTCTTCAAGTGGCTCTAACGCAGCTTGCGCCTTCACGATTAAACTTTGCTCATCCAATGCTAATGCTTGCAACTGCTCTTGTAACGTCACCAACTCAGATTGCGACGATTTCAGCGCTGTTTGCTTGTCAGCAAGCTCCTTTTTAGCTTGACTCAAGGCCGCTTGCAAGTTTTTCAGCTCAACGTCACTTTGTTGATGCTTTTCAAGCAATAGCATAATTTGCTCTGCTACTTCTTCAAGCGGGATTACTAGCTCTTCTAGTTGCTCGTTGAGCTCTAATACAGCTTCACTAGCAGCACTTTGGGCTGCATTAGCATGCTGAAGTTTGGTTTCGCTAAGTTGACACTCACTGCGAGCTTTTTGTTCGGCCAAATTTGCTTGATGTGCTTGCGTTTTATATTGCTCAAGCTGAGAAGCCACTTGGCGATAGTTGTTATTTGCCTCAGTTTGTTGATGTTTCGCCTGCTCTAACTCAGTTTCAAGTTCTAACTGCTGCTCTAATAATTGCTCAAGTAAAGTCTGCTGCGTTTGTTGCTGTTCTTCAGCACTTTGCTTTTGTTCAGTCAGTAACGTCTGACGCTGTTGTAGCTTTACACGCTGATTTTGCCACTGCGTTTGCTGCTCTAATAGCATATCACGGCGAGTACTGGCCGATGCAATCTGCTGAGCCGCTTGGTGAATTCGTTCTCTGTATTGCTCTTTGTCGGCGATAAGTGTTTTCTTGTGAGCTAGATGCTCATTTAGCAATTGCTGCTTAGTTTCTAATTGCTCGTTGAGTTCTTCATCTAACTGCTGAGCATCACTTAGCTGAGCATGCTTTAAAAGCAAAGAATTGTCGGCGTCTTTATTGGCATCGGTATGAAAGTTACGACCATGCATACAGCCCTCTTCATCAATCACAGCCAGCCAATATGGATCCGCCAAAATAGCGTCATCAAAACAAGGTTGAAATGCAAACCGTGCTAATAAATCAGGGTAAGCACCCGATTCGATATAATTAGCTAATGACTCTTTTGGTAACTCATCATCAGATGCAGGCCAAACACTGTTAGGCTCTTTATGTTGACTGACCTTTAGATGCTCAAGGCCAAGTAGGGCTTGTTCAATTAGCGGCTCAAAGCCAGAAGCCACCTTTAACTGCGCCAATAGAGAGACACTTTCGTTGTCGGTTTGCTCTGATAACAAAGAGTTAAGCGCAGCTATGCTGGCTCTATTTTCATTACTGTGCTGCTGAACCCGCTTTAAGTCCTGCTCTAAGTGCTGTTGCTCTTTATCCGCTTGTTCTAGATTTTGAGTGAGCTTATTCAGCGCACTTTGTTGCTGCGCAAGCTCTTTCGTCAGTGATTGAATTTGCTGTTGTTGCTCAGCAATTTGCGCTGCAACTGGAGTCGCTTCAAGTTCATTAATTTCAGAGGCAAGTTGTGCCTGCTGAGACTCGAGTTGCGCAACAGTCTGGGCAAAGTGAGCCTGTTGACTCTTTGCAACATTAATATCACTGCTATGAGCTTGGCTTTTCTGTAAGGTGCTTTGATATTGCTCATTGGCGCTTTGCGTTTGTTGCTGTTGCTGTGCGACTTGTTCTTCAACCTCTGCAACCTGCTCGGCGCACAGTAAACTTTGCTCAATCGCTTCTTGTAGCTGCTCTTGTAAAATGGCGGCTGAGGCGTGTTGCTCTTCTTGTAGCTCTTTATTTTGTAACTGCAGTTGTTGCTGTTTGATAAGGTTTTGGCTAAGTGTTTGCTGTTGCTGCTTTAAGCTGATCTGTTGCTGCTCTTTGCGAGTTAAATCAGTATGAGTTTGATGCTGAGCCTGCTGTGCGTCTTGCAGTTTTTGCTGCTCAAGCTGCACCTGAGTTTCAAGGCTTGCTAAAACATCATCGTGGCCAGAATGCGCTTCTTTAAAGAACTGGATTTGCTCTTTAAGTTTATTAATTTGCTCAGCTTTATCGATTTGTTGTTGGTGTAACTTCTGCCACTTTAAAACCGCAATTTGCCCTTTTAAGGTGCGCTCAGTGGCTTTTAGTTCTCGGTATTTTTTTGCATCGACTGATTGCACTGCAAGTTTATCGAGTTGTGTTTGCAACTCCTGCCTTACATCAAGCAATCGCTCAAGGTTTTCGCGGGTGCTTTTAATGCGGGTTTGCGTTTCACGACGACGCTCTTTGTATTTTGAAACCCCCGCGGCTTCTTCTAAAAAAACACGTAAGTCAGCCGGTTTGCTCTCAATTAAACGCGAGATCATGCCCTGCTCAATAATCGCATAGCTGCGCGGGCCAAGACCTGTGCCTAAAAAGATGTCGGTAATATCACGCTTACGGCATTTACTGCCATTTAGAAAATAAATTGACTGGCCATCTCGAGTCACTAAGCGCTTGATCGCCACTTGGTTTCGATCAGCAAAGGTATTCGGTAAATGGCCACTGGTGTTATCAAACACCAACTCAACAGAGGCTTGTGAAATAGGTTTTCGATTAGTTGAGCCGTTAAAAATAACATCGGTCATGGCATCGCCACGTAAGTTTTTAGCTGAGCTTTCACCTAGCACCCAACGCACTGCATCAATGACATTTGATTTGCCACAGCCGTTCGGGCCGACAACACATGTCATCTGATCAGGGAATGGGATCTTAGTGGGTTCAACAAACGATTTGAAACCCGCTAATTTTATGGTGCTTAAGCGCATCTAATTGTTTTACCGATTTTTATTGTTATTCTTCAATTTAACCCATTTTAGGGTAAAAGGTTAAGCGTGGCGCTTAAAATTATCTAAAATAATACCCGTTGCCATTGCTACATTAAGCGATTCTGCTTGGCCATAAGCCGGAATAGTGATTTTATCAGTAACTAAGCTTTCGCAATCAGTTCGTATACCATGAGATTCACTGCCCATGAGTAATACGGCATCTTGCTTAAGAGCAGTTTTATGGATGTTCTCACCTTCTAAAAATGCACCATACACTGGGAGTTTTAGGCTTGGTAAGTAACTGGTTAAATCAGTTTGTGAGACACTCACGCGAGCAAATGAACCCATGGTTGCGCTAATAGTTTTCGGATTATAAGCATCCGCACTGTCTGTGCTGGTAACAATATGATTAATACCATACCAGTCAGCAACACGAATAATCGTTCCTAAATTCCCCGGATCCGACACGCCATCAAGGGCTAAAATAAGTCCTGATGTTGGTAATGCTTGCTCACTTGGCATATCAACAACAGCAATGGCTGCGTTGTTACTAACAAGTGTACTGGCTTTGGTAAGGCTGTCTTCATCTGCTTCAATGACTTGATGGGCTGCAAGCGCTGATTGGTGCGCAGAAATAAATGCAGGAGTCGCAAATATATGAGCAATACTTAACCCACTGTTTAGTAATTCAAGTACATTTTTTTCGCCTTGAACAAGGTACTGGTTATATTGCTTACGGTATTTCTTTTGACCTAATGCACGAATTAGTTTCAGTTGGTTTTTTGAAATCATAACAGCCTCATAAAATGATGGTTTAGTATATCAGATTCTGTACTCGAAAAACCAAGGGGAAAGTGCCAATTGCTTATTCAATCAGCACTTTTAACAGGCACTAGCTAATAAGAGGTATTAACTAATTTTTGTCAGCCACTCATTTAACCATGGCTCAGTTACAGGCCAAGGTTCAAAATCTTCACAGGCATCAATTTCTAAACGATGACCAACAGGTTTTGCCTGTAAATCGCGAAATAGCTCATCAAAGCTGCGACCTGCACCACAAAACGTATCGCCATAGCTGCGGTCGCCCATAGCAATAATGCCGTATTGCTTGCCTGTTAACATAGGAAATTGATCATTTAATTGGCTATATAAAGCGATTAAATTGTCAGGAATATCGCCCTGACCCGTCGTTGAAGTGATCACTAAAATATGTGACGCAGCCAGCATGTCATCGACCGTGCCATTTTCAACTAATTGCGCTTGATGCTCAGACTTTTCAATAACTTCAATAACTTGTTCGCTTAAACGCTCAGCACCGCCGTAAACACTGCCGACAAAAATACTAATGGTTGCCATAATAATCCTTTTCTTCTGTTGGCCAGCCAAGTTGCTGGCAAATCGTTAACATTGCATCGCCTAATGGCGCTCTAATTGTTATTGGTTGCTTGCTATAAGGGTGCACAAACTTTAATTCAGAGGCAAATAACATTAAACGACGAAGCTGAAAATGCTCTCTAAAAAATTGATTATGCTGATTATCACCATGATTTACATCACCAATAATTGGCAATGATAAATGTTTTAAATGACGACGAATTTGATGTTTGCGGCCAGTTTTTGGAAAACATTCCACCAGCGAATAACGAACTGTTGGGTATTTACCAATTGGAATAGGCAAGCTTGCTTGGTGCAGGCAATGAAATTGCGTTTGTGCTTCTTGCGGTGCTTTATTTTGATCAGCAAACTTATCAGCAATTTTATCAAGCTCTTCTTTTAAAGGTTTATCTAAGAAGATTGATTCGTTTAAAAAGCCTCTTACTAAAGCTAAATAACGCTTTTCAATTTGCCCATCAATAAATAACTGGTTCATATCACGGGCTGCTTCTGAACTTAACGCAAACAGTAATACGCCTGAGGTTGGTCTATCTAACCGATGTACAGGAAACACGTGTTGACCAATTTGGTCACGCAGCATTTGCATTGCAAATTGGGTTTCGTGTTTGTCTAAAAACGAACGGTGAACCAATAAACCGGATGGCTTATCAATCGCAATGTAATTTTCATCGCGGTACAGAATCGTTAACTCATCAAATTGTGGCTTAACACTCTCTTGCATCTTAGTCATCACTCAAAAGTTGATCGAGTTTTTGTAAAACGTTAATCACATCATTACCGCCGCTGTGTTGTGCCAGCATCATTTCAGCCATTGGCGCAATTGCAAAATTACGGGGTAATGGCTGAGCGTGCGTGATTAAGGCATGCATTTTTTTAAGAAAAACAAATTGCAGCCATTGCTCAAAAGCCATGGTGTCATGACAAAACGGCACACTAGAATTGAGTGCACTTGGGTCAATCGGCGTTGTTTGCCAAAGTGAATGGCGTTGTAATGTGGATTCTAATTCGCGCAGCAGCGCCAAAGTCTGTTGATGCATTGTAAAACTCTTAATACCTTTGTGCTTAGTATACCCTGTTCCAAGGCGCCATGGTATGGCGTATAATTCGCGGCTGATATAGATTAATTACGGTAATTGAGATTTTATGACTGAGCAGATCGCCACTTTAGGGCAACTTCTGGATGCAGCAGGTACCACTTGGCGTGCCTTCGATATTGGCAGACACATCACGAAATTAGACAAAAAACAATTTCTTGCCATTGAAGAAACAAAAATCCCTTACCCATACCCGCTTGCTGGTCATGCTTGGCTTGCTATTCAATTTTGGGATGTGAAAGCGTCTAAAGAACCTTATGTATGGTTTTTAAAATTCCCCCTAGATGAGCAAAGCCGTCTTGTAAGCGCAAGCCGCGATCACTTCGCAAATATGGTAATTGAAGCGCTTGGTACAGAAATTACCGGTGAAAATGCCGAAGGCAAATTAGACAACAACCCGTATGTATTTACACCAAACGCCAACAAGTTAGCGGCATTTAATGCAGAGGTTAAATGTTTGCTTAAACAAAGTGCTTCACAGTATTACGAATATGCGCAGCTGTATTTTTCAGGCAAACTAGGATTTGATAATTGGCAAAGTGTTGCAGTACAAGGTATTGCAGACTTTGCGATGCGTTTAGATAACGACAACAATTTAGCAAATCTACAAGCCGCTTGGGGGCAACTACCAGTCGAAGTATTACAGCCGCTAAGTGCAATGCTTGAACATGTTGCAATCGAACCCGTGTTTGCAGAGCAATTGTTAGCCTATGGTTTAAACGCCATAGAGCATAAAGACGACATCGCCCTTGTTGCAGCCCTTAGAAGCCTATCAAAAACACCAGCACAAGGTTTAACTGCGCAACTTGTTGATGCTGTATTACGCTCTGATATGAACACCCAATCAGATGTACTATTAACGATTGCTGGGCGCTGTTTTAGCACACTTGAAGACCCAGAACGCTTACACGTGTTTATGGATTGCTGTGCACACCACACTAAAATTGAACAACTGTTTGTGAGTATTTTCACCGATTTAGTTGCAATTCCTAGTATTCGCCCTCACCTACTAGGTTTATTAAGAAAAGAAAATCGTAGCGAAACACTCGCTCGAGCAATAGGAAGGTTATTTTCGTAAATGGCAGGCTTGTGGACACTCATCATCATTGGCAGCATCATCTACTTTTTTTGGTTAAACAGAAAAGTGGCCGAAGCAGCTAATCTTCATGCACAAAGACAAATTGAGCAATTAAATGTGCAATTGATGAGTGTTGCTTGCAATAAGCGCCGACTTGGCATTTTAAAAAGCGGTAAACCAGGTATAAAAAGCGAATTTATTTTTGAGTTTTCAAGTGATGGACAAAACGTGTATCAAGGCGTTTTGATCATGGAAAACGAATTACTTAAAAGCGTAGTAATACCGCCGCATAAGATTTAAGTTGCGAGTTTTACAAGAATAATTGCCTGTTTGAGAAGTGCGACCTCCAGAAAGAACTAAGGCGTAGCTAATAGCCACGCCCCAATCTTGCTACTTCCATGATTAAGTATCCTTACTTATGCCGAAGCTGCCTTTTTATCTTTCCCCTGAACGGGTATACATCCGATACACCCACCATGCTACTTCATGTAACATTTAACACATCCTAGTGCCGTCCTCTTGCCGTCAATGGCTATCCACTTCGTTTTCCAAACGCTCCTTTAGCTTCCTGCTAAAATCATCCTTTGGTCAGTCCTTTTCAATCGCTCCGCGATTGTACTGCATCCTGGCAGTGTCCTCGTTCTTCCTTGCTTCCCTAGCTCTTGTCCCTTTGCTTCCTGCTAAGCTTCTTGCTTAGTTGCCATAATCCTAATCCTTGGCATCAGTTCAATCGTTGAACCTGCGTCTTCTTGACATGATTAAGTTTAGAGAAATGCGGATATCTTGGTAGGCATAAAAAGTAATTTTTTCTAAGTCACAAAAATGACAAAAACAATAAATCCTTTAAAATCATTACAATAAGCAATTATGGGTACAAATTTAAAGGCATTAAACTGATAAAACGCACAGCAATGTGAGATTTATCTCACATTGCTATTTCCAAAACGTCCTTTTGTCAATTTGCTGCTTTGAACATCAAGTCACCTTCAACTTGGTTAAAGCTTAATGCTTTGAACACTTCAAACCCTTCAGAGCTAAAGAATTCGCGCTGTTCAGAGCGGGTAACAAATACGGCTAAACCACTTGCTTGATTGCTTGACTCAACTAAATCATCAAGCCCTCGTAGCAGATATCTGCCTAAACCTTGCCCTTGAAAATGTGGGTCAACGGCTATAAAGGCTAAAAACAGATAATGGCCTTTACTCGAGAGCGCTTCACGAATAGTGCGCTCCTTTTCTATAAGCTGATTGGTTTGCAAGTAACCCGCACTAAGCATCAGCTTTAATCGCCAATGCCAGTATCGCTCAGCTTGCAGTTCACTTGCCGAATCAAATACACACGCAATAGCTTTTAATCTACTTTGTGAGTAAAGGCCTATTAGAGGCTGCTTTTCTTGCCAGAAACTTGCTAGCTCTTCACGCACTAAGGCACGTAGTTTAGTTTCATATTTACTTGGGTTATCTTGTTGAAAACCTAATACATTCTGAAGAACGGGATCATCATGATAGGCTTGATAAATAAGGCTTGCGGCAGTGCTAATATCTTCAGCACTAAGGTATTGCACACTTAAGGTTTCGGGTTCAGCAACTGTCAAAATACTCATCCTTTTATTTGTTTTATTATTTTCGTACTAGACTATAAGGTATATACCCAACAGCGATTAAAGACAAATTCAGCGTAAGTTAAACTGCGGTTCATCATCATTAAGTTTAAGCAGTAATAATTATCGCCATACACAAGGAGCAGAACTATGGATACGACAAAACATGATATTTCGACCCTATTTGCACAACTTGGTTTACCGAGCAAAGAAAGTGAAATAGATGCTTTTATAGCATCCCATCAACTGTCTGATACAACCCTATTGCAGGAAGCGCCTTTTTGGGATGAAGCTCAGCAACACTTTTTAGCAGAATCACTTGCAGAAGATGGTGCTTGGAGCGAGGTGATTGATGAATTAGACGCAAGGTTACGCCAGTAACGCCTGCGACCTAATTTACGAGCTTAAATAACATTCTTTTAGCTCGTAGATTAGGAAAGTAATTTCACTCCACATCTATTATTGCTACCATACGCGCGCACTGCAGCCCATATACTGCGGTGCTTTTTAGTCTTTATAAAAGAGTTTATACAAAAATGAATGCCGTTGTATTTGATGCAATTAAAACCCTTCTTGATGAAGGTAAAACCCCGACAGTTGCCTTAACTAAAAGTAAGCTAGCCCAACCAATGCCGATGCCTGTGATCATCGCTGCGGTTAGCCAATATAAAAACAATCCGGATTCAATTAATAATTTCATCAATAACCCGTCAAATGAACAACTGAGTACACCAAAAGAAAGTCAATTGGATCGTATTGAAGCTAAATTAGATAGGTTATTAGCACTGCTTGAGAAAAAATAATGTTTGTTGTCGATCTGACTTTTGATTGCTACCAAGATACTACCTTAGAGCTTGCTGAGCAGGCGATAAACCGCCTAGTGAATGCGCTTCGTTTTAACGGCCAAATAATTGGTGATGAATTTCCAACGGTTTTAAAAGATGGATTTTTCATTACTCGTGTAATGTGCCCAACCGAAGATGCGATGCATCCGCTCAACCATAGCCCGTTTGTAAAACATAGCATTGAGCAATTAAACACTGCAGGCTTACTGGCACCAAAAGTTAAAGTGGTCGGCCAAGACATTCACTCAAATGGCGCTGACATGTGCAATGATCCATCGTGCTATATTTTGTATACCACGTACGTGCACACCTGTAGCCCGCTTTATTGTGGTGATGACTTTTTACCAGTACCGTTATTTCGCATTCCAGCAATTGCCAATGGCGATTACAAAACACTCATTAAATGGCAAGAAGACTGGCAAGCGTGCGATCAAATTCAGATCAATGGTGCAACCCGTTGTGAATTTCCTGCGCTTGAAGAACTAACTAGCATCAAGAGTGACTTATACCGCCGTGGTCGCGATATCACTAAACGTATTAGTTTTCTAACCAAGAAGCCGGTTTATTACTATTTATACCGTGTAGGCGGCGTTGACAAAGAGTCAGAGCTTAAACGTCGCTGCCCAAGCTGCGATGGCGAGTGGAAATTACCAGAGCCATGGTTTGGCTTATTTGATTTTCGTTGCGAGCCCTGTGGCATTGTTTCGAATATCTCGTGGGACTTTCAATAACCTAATAAAGGTAATAACCAGATACACGAAAGGGGCAACCGCCCCTTTTACTTATTGAATTTACACCGTTACTTTGTCTAAAAACTCACTGATGCTATTCGCTAGCACATGATGTGGTTTTTTACCCACATACTCTAAGCAAACCTCACCGCTTTCGACTAATACAGTGATCAGCAGATCATCTTGCTCTGTAAGACCAATAAATACGGTTTCTGGCTGCTTTAGCTTGCGCTTCATTAACACATGACCGGTAATATTTTGCTGTAAGCGGCTAAAATCATCTTCATTCCATGCTTGTAGCAGTTCAATGTGATGATCATCAACACTCAATAACAAATTACCCGCATAGACATGACCAAACAATGGGCTTAAATCTTCAGGAAACGATAGCTCTAGCGCCTTGGCTAAGTCTTCTAAACTGCCAGAAGGCTGTTGTGGAACTGCACACCACTGAATAAGCCCCTGATTATCAACTTCGCCCTGCTCACATGGACTTGGCCATGCTGTATCATGTTCAATAACAGGAAGCTTTCCTGTGCGTTCTAGGCATTTTTCACTAAATGCTTGATGTAACTTATCTAGTTTTGTAGAAACAGACATACTGCGAAACTCATTGGCTTTAGGTATAATGCCGCCATTGTAACTACAAAAGTGTAAAGATGACAGATTACAGCAACTCACCCGAACTGAAAAACAGTGTTCTTGGTAAAAGCACAGAGTATGTAGATACCTACACACCAAGTTTACTGTTTCCTATTGCCCGTAAATTAAACCGTGATGCATTAGGTGTTAGCGAAGATAACTTACCGTTTAAAGGCCAAGATATTTGGACTGGCTATGAATTATCGTGGCTAAATAGCAAGGGTAAGCCAATGGTCGCTGTGGCAACATTTGTATTTCCTTGTCAGAGCAGCCATATCATTGAGTCAAAGTCATTCAAACTGTACCTAAATAGCTTTAATCAAACACGCTTTGAGACGCTAGATGACGTTCACCAAGCACTGAGTAAAGACTTATCCGCTGCAGTTAATGCACCGGTGGTCGTTACTTTATACCAAGCAGATGATTTCAATTGTTTGCCATTTTCAGCGTTACCGGGCGAATGTATTGATGATCTGGATATCGAAATCACCAGCTATGATATTGATGCAAGCTCACTTCGCCATAATGGTGATGAGATTGTCTCAGAAACCCTACACAGTCACTTACTAAAATCGAACTGTTTGATCACCTCACAGCCTGATTGGGCGAGTGTGATTATTCGTTATAAAGGCCAAGCAATTTGCTATGAAGCATTATTAAAATACTTAATTTCGTTTCGAACTCACAATGAGTTTCATGAGCAATGTGTAGAGCGTATCTACTGCGATTTAATGCAGCAGTTAAACCTCGAAGAGCTAGAAGTGTATGCCCGTTATACACGCCGTGGTGGTTTAGATATCAACCCTTATCGCTCAACGAATCAAGATAAAACACCCTTCAAGGTAAAAATTAATCGCCAATAACTTTGGTGACAATAAAAAACCGAGTTGTGAACTCGGTTTTTTATTGTCTGAAGATTCGTTACAGATAATTACTCGTCTTTAAAAATACCCACATACGTTGGTGATGTATTTGATTTACTCGCACGGTACATACCAGCGGTGTTAAACGGCAAGCTAATGTTACCCTTAGCATCAATAATGATCACACCGCCTGTGCCACCTATAGGCATTAATACATCGTGGATCACTTCGTTACCTGCTTCCACAATGGTTTTACCTTGGTATTTTACGCGAGCACAAATATCAGCTGCCACATTGTAGCGAATAAAGTACTCACCATGCCCTGTCGCAGATACTGCACATGATTCATTTTCAGCAAAGGTACCTGCACCAATCACAGGTGAATCGCCCACACGGCCAAAACGTTTTGCTGTCATACCACCTGTAGAAGTACCTGCAGCGATATTACCGTTTTTATCAAGTGCAACTGCACCGACAGTGCCCATTTTGTAATTAACCGGCAGGGCTTTGTGTGCAGCTTGGTAGTCTTTGCTAGTTACTTTTTGTTTATCGAGCTTTTCTTTTGCTTTTAATAAGGCTTTATAACGGTGCTCAGTATCAAATAGGTTGTTTTCAACCAGCGGCATACCTTGAGTTTTTGCAAACTCTTCAGCACCTTGGCCGCTGAGCATAACATGCACTGATTTTTCCATCACTAAGCGCGCCAAGTTAATTGGGTTTTCAATGTGTTTAACCCCAGCAACAGCTCCTGCTTGGCGTGTACGACCATCCATAATCGATGCGTCAAGCTCATGTGCACCGTCATAAGTATATACAGCACCGCGACCAGCGTTGAAATACGGCGAGTTCTCCAGCACATTAATTGCCGCAGTGATAGCATCTAGGCTCTCACCGCCCTTTTCAAGCACGGCATAGCCTGTTTCAACGGCTTCTTTTAGTTTTGCACGGTAAGCTTTTTCTTGCTCTGGCGTGAAGCGGCTCTTTTCAATCGTTCCTGCACCACCATGAATGGCGATAGCAAAAGGTTGATCACTACTGTAGCTTAAAGTACTAAATGATAATGCGCTTAGCGCAATGGCTGAGGTGAGTAATGTTTTTAACATAGGGGCACTTATATTTATTTTAGTTTGTAAGCCCAATGTGAATAATTCGGCGCTGCATTTCAAGCTTTAACCGACGAAAGAAACAAAAAAAGCGCCAAATGGCGCTTTTTTTCAGCTGTTTAAAATTAAGCTTTAGCTGCTTTTAAACGTGCTAAACGTGCTACTTGATGAGTAGACGTTAAGAAAGAGTAGATAGGTGCTAGGTAGCCACGCTTACGAAGGTCTAAGAACTCTTCATCGCTTAGTGAGTTAAGTTTTTTCTCGTCAACAAGGTAGATACCGTTGATGTCTTTTTTCTCACCTTTGATTTCTACAGTTAGCGTTTGAGCTACTAGTAGTTCTTTGTCTGCAAGGTACTTAGTGAATGCTTCAGTTACCTGAGAGAACTCGATGAAAGAAACAAGTGCTTCTTTACGACGCTTAAGGTATTCAGTTTCTTCACCGTTTTCGAAAAGTGCATTACCTGTTTCTTCGCTTACAAGTGGGCTTGCTTCGTCGATTACGATACCAAATTGGTCAGCTTCTGGGTGCTTAACAAGACCTAGTGGGTAACGAGTCATAGACATAGGTGCAAATGCAGCTGTCCATTTGTCGTCTTGAATGAAAAGGTTCTCGCCTGGCTCTAGACCAAATAAAGCAACTGCTTGGAATTGACCTGATTCGTTGTTTTTAACAAATGCCATTGGGAATTCATTTGCGATGCGTGCAAATTCGTGTGCAACCACAGGTACTAAGTGCTGAGTTTTCATGAACTCAATGTTGATGCCATTTTGAATTTTAGTGTTGGCATGTTTTTCGTTATGTAAAGGCTGTACTTGTTGCTCCGCCATGATACTGCTCCATTAATTTTATAATATGTTTTTGCTGTTAGTGCCCAAAGCCTATAGGTTTTGGCAACAAAAAGGAAGTGAAAATTTTGTGGCAGTTTGTACATTATAAATTAACAAATTTACCTACATTACCAATCAACCCCAAATGATGAAAAAACAAGCTATAAGCAAGTAAATATTATCACGCATAAGCCACTATTTTTGTTAGTATATTCAACAAACACGGAATGACTGAGGCAAATAATGGAAAGCTATCAATTAAATAAAGACTATAAAGTAAGCCAAGTGTTTATTGATGAAATTAATGAGACTGTCATTATTGTTGATGACTTTTTACACAGCCTTGAGCCTATTTATCAATTTGCCACAGATACGGCCTATTTCCAGCCTTTTGGCAGTGATGGAACACTCTACCCCGGTAAGCGAGATGAAATGCCTGCGCCTTACTACAGAGCTTTTGAGCAGCTACTTAACGAGCTTTTAGAGCAAGGGATCATTACAAGCGGTGAAAATAATTTATATCTTCACCGCTGTAAGCTTTCATTAGTTACTCAAAATGCGGATGATTTAAATACCTTGCAGCGTATGCCACATATTGATTCAACGGATGATAAAACATTTGCAGCAGTGCATTATTTGTCTCCTAAAGAATGGGGCGGCACAGGCATATACAAATACCTGCCTGAGAATATTATTAAAGTGACAGCTTATAACCAAAATAGCGTGCATAACATGATTGCTGATACAGAAAAACACAGCGCAACTCATCAAGGCTATTTAAATGAAACAACAGCGCTTTTTGAAAAAGTGGTGGATATTGAAGCCAAGATCAATAGGCTCGTAATTTATAAGAGCAACCTACTGCATAGCGCAGCTCTTTTTAATCACAAAAAGTACAGTAATGATCTAAGCAACAGCCGTTTATCTATCTCTTCGTTTTTTAGAATTAGCTAAGCTGGCTAATACTTTTTTAGCCAGCTCAGTTAATAAAGTTAGTACTTCTGTAAGCCAAATTTCTTTATTTTATCTAACAGTTCTCTGTGCTTAGGTAGCTCGCTTAATAGCTGATTGACGCGCTGCTGTTTAAATTCAGCAACTTGTTGGTTGTTGCTCTGCTTAGATTGCTGTTTGGCAGGTACATAATGCATACCAAACAGTACGTATAAGTAGTTTTCTAAGTCGAACAAATCGAACTTACTGGCAAAGTCTTCTCGTACCGGTGTAAAGCGCTGCCAGCGTGCTAGGTTATTTTTTAGTTTTTCTGATAACTGCTCGGTTTTTTTGTTATCACGCCAAAAGGCTGAATCAGTTCTATCCGAAATACAGTAATGCATTTTTATAAAATCGAACGTTTGTTGCCATACATAATTCACCTGCTGATTATAATCATCAGCAACTAAGTTAATGTCATCTCGGGTACGCGGAAAACGCTTTGCTAATAACCCCGCAGAAAAGTCTGCAATTAAGATGGCAGTTGCTTCAAGTGGCTCAACAAATCCTTGCGACAACCCTATAGCGACACAGTTTTTGTGCCACATTTTTTCTCTGTGCCCTACTTTCATCGGGATCTTTCTTGGCGTTAAGTGCTCAAATTTATTACCTAAATAATGATGCAATTTAGCGTGTGCTTGCTCATCGCTCATATACTTAGATGAATAAACAAACCCCACTCCTCTTCGCTCTGTGAGCGCAATATCCCAGATCCAACCGGCTTGGTGTGCCGTAGCAATAGTGTAAGGCGGTATTTCATCATCATTTTGTGTCGGTACTTGCAATGTGATTGCAGTATCAGTTAATAAACTATCTGACTTATCAACAAAGCCCACCCCTAGTTTTTGCCCAATAAAGGCAGCCGAAAAACCGGAGCAATCAATAATAAAGTCAAACTCTAAGGCGTTACCTTCTGAGTCGATTAGGTGTGTAATAAAACCTTGCTCATCACAGCTGACATCTTTAATTTCTGCAAACAGGTGTTTTACAGCAAAATGTTGCGTGGCATGGCTTCCTAAGAATGCAGCAAACTTTTTAGCATCAAAATGATAGGCATACCCGTTTATACCTGCATATTGAGGTGTCGCAATTGTTTTCGGTGCTAGGTTATTTTCACAACACGCATGTTGCTTAGAAACAAAGTCTGCGTAATCATTACCGTTACCCTCAGCTAGCCACTGCTGAGTTAACTCCTCACCGAATATATGTGGGTGATCAAATAAATGATGGTAAAAGTTAGCACCATGTTTGTGTTTATCTAGCCAATTTACAAACTTGATTGACTGCTTAAAAGTAACATCACATTCATTGATAAAGTCACTTTCACTGATACCAAACTTTTGCAAAGAGTTGCGCATCGAAGGAACAGTACCTTCACCGACACCTATGCTGGCAATATTAGGAGACTCGATTAACGTGATCTCAATGCCACTTTGCAAAAGCGCATGACCCAAATGGTTAGCGGCTAACCAACCTGCTGTTCCGCCACCAACAATTGCGATTTTTTTTATCATTTTTACTCGCCCACTTTTATACCAATTTGCTTAATTAAATAGTCTATTTTGAGGTAAGAAAACCTCGTTGATAACAAGGCAAAAATTTCGTTATTTAGTTGTTCTAAATCAGAAATTTTTAACGCAGTTAGCGACAGGTTTAATCCCTCAAAATGACTAAGTATTATTGCGAATTGGTATTACTCACAAAAAAGCCCAGTGCGAGCTGGGCTTTCTTAATTTCGTTATCTAAATCAGATTAGAAACGTAGTGATACACCTAGCTTGTAGCGTGCTTCACCTTCAAAGCTCCATGCTGGGTAGCCGTTACGAAGCTCAGGAACTACTTCTGCATCAGAAGGAGCAACACCGATTTGTACGCTGTCTTCTTCAGTTAAGTTAACAGCTTCAAACGTTACGTCAATGTTATCAGTTACGCTGTAGTTAGCACTGAAATCAAGCGTACCGTATGATTGGTGCTCACGGTTACCGTAGAAACCAGGTAGCTCACGGATCATGTACTCTGAACGCCAGTTATAAGCTAAACGTGCTGAGTAAGTATCTGTTTCATAGTAACCCACTAAGTTCACAGTATGCTTAGACGAATCTGAGAATAATGGGATCATATCTGGGTAGTTTTCAGCTTCTGATGGTGCATCTACGAATGTGTAGTTTGCTGAGTAACCAAAGCCACTGTCAAAGCCATCTTGAATTTGTA
The DNA here is from genome assembly GCF_004208935.1 of Pseudoalteromonas sp. CO109Y. Classification (NCBI taxonomy): domain Bacteria; kingdom Pseudomonadati; phylum Pseudomonadota; class Gammaproteobacteria; order Alteromonadales; family Pseudoalteromonadaceae; genus Pseudoalteromonas; species Pseudoalteromonas sp. CO109Y. Next base: position 102,372 of record NZ_SGPD01000019.1, on the reverse strand, counting down.
GCTCGATACCTTCGATTTGGCCACCACTTGCATTAAGCTTAGTAGATAGCGTCCAGTTATCACCTTGAGTATCTGGGTCTACAACACCGATTTGTTGATTCAAGATTTGGCTTGAAGTAACAAATGATGTGATGTCTTTGAAGAAGTAAGTTGCACTTACCATACCGTCACCATCAAAGTACCACTCGATACCTAAATCAGCTTGAGTTGCTTTGAATGGGTTAAGGCCTACGTTACCTTTAGTTAGTACTTCGTTATTTGCTGTACCATCAGCGTAACCTGCAAAAGATGATGCAGAGAACATATCTGTGTAGTTAGGACGTGCAATAACCTGAGCAGCAGAGGTACGTAAAATTACATCTTCAGCTAAATCGAATGCGATATTGATGCTAGGTAATACGTCGTTGTAGCTCGCTTTATCTGTGCTTAGTGAACTTTCGTACTCACCATTTGCAAAACCGTAGTAATCTGATTCTGCATCTGTAGAGATATAACGTAAACCGAAGTTACCGCGGATAGATTCTGCAGAGAACTCAGCCATTGCGTAAACTGCGAAGTTTTCTTCTTCGATTGTACCGTAACCTGAGCGGTATACAGCTGAATCATTATCGAAGCTTGCAATTGCAGCGCGTGCATCAGCTACCATTTTGTCAAAATCTGGCTCAGGTAAAGTGAAACCTGCACCTGATGACATTGTACCTGAGTAGTAAGTCTCACCATCACCACTTGGTAATGTATCAACTAAAGTAGTTGAGTAAGTCTCTTGTTTTACTTCATGGTCAGCCCAACGGAAACCTGTTTTGATTGCTGTGATAGCACCAAAATCAACAGGGAATGAAAGGTCTAACTGTGCGTAAGTTTCTTCATCTGTGTTAGGTTGCTTTTTAAGTGCCCAACCAGCTGGAGATAATGGACCTGCAAAATCTGATGCTTCAAAGTATTTGTTATTGATATCAATTTTGATTACATCACCAGTAGCATCATAAGTACCAGCGTAATCAGATGGAACACCGATGAAGTTACCGTAGTTTGCTGTTAGGTCTGTACCACCTTCTGATTCAGTTGTACCGAAACGACCTTTTAATGTGAAGTTTTCACCTTCGTATTTAAGGCTGAAATCAGCAGTGTCAGATGACATGCTTGCGATACGTGCCCAAGTTTGAGTCCAACCTGGATTTACACCTTCACCAGTACGACGGTAGAAAGTACATGTACCTGATGCATTTGTTTGCTCACAAGCTGCTTCTTTGTCGTCAGGGAACATTACGAAGTTTGAGGTATTTGCATTGTTTGCATCTAACTCAAGGCTCATGATGTTTAAACCTAGCTCTAGGTTTTCTGTAGGACGATACTGGAAAGTTGCATTTAATGCTGTACGCTCACGCTCTTGTTGGAACGTAGTAGGAACAATATCACCCCAACCGATCAGTGATTCGATACCGTTACGTTGGTAGTTTGTTTCAGCCCAAGATACTGAACCTAATAAACCGAATGTTTCTTCGTCATTTTTCCAGCTAAATAAGCCAGAAACTTGAGGGTCTGTTTCTTCAGAGATTGTGCCGTAATCGCCTTTTGCACTTAAGAAAGTTGTACCAGCGTCAAGATCAAGTGGCTTACGAGTGTTAACAATAACAGTACCACCAACACCACCTTCTACAACGTCAGCTTGAGAAGATTTATAAACTTGGATTTCACCAACTAATTCAGGTGGTAAAAGCGTGTAGTTGAAGCTACGGTCGATTGATTGTTGGTCATACCAACCTGTTGATGCAACAGTTTGACCGTTTAAAAGTGTGCGTGTTAATTGGCTTGAAGCACCACGAATAGAAACTTGCTGACCTTGACCGAATTGACGGTTAACAGCAACACCTGAAATACGACCAAGTGCTTCACCTACATCGCCATCAGGAAACTTACCGATGTCTTCTGCAGAAACAGCATCGACAACGCTGTCAGCAAAGCGCTTAGTATTCATTGAAGCTTCAAGTGAACGGCGAATACCGCGAACTTCAATTACTTCAACATCTTCTTGAACTTTAGTTTCTTCTGCTGCGTATGCAGCGCCAGTGAACCCAGCACTCATTACGAGGCCGATATTAACTGCTAATAAGCTTTTCTTAAAATTTTTAGCTAACACAGGATTCCCCTTGAATCATTTTGTTGGTTTTTTATATCACTTCTGCCCAGTGATGATGACAACGCTGTCATCTAGTAACAAACCATACACTCTAAATTACATTTGTGCTACATCTTTTTGGTTAATTTGTGCAAAAAATTTACAACGAAATAATCAAGCTATTGATATAACTAATATTTAATATTGAGTTTTTAAGAATTGTTACAAATAAACGGCGCAAATATAGCATGAGTGATATTGCAGATGAAAAGATCAAAAGGATGAGTTTTTGAAATTTGCTAAAAATTACATGTGTTTTTGTAAGCTTTAGTTTCCACTGGGCATTTATTAACCATAACTAAAAGTTATATAAAACCTGTTATCTAACAATAAATTAGCCTAAAAAACTAACCTATTCCTAAAAGCACGCTGTCATGTACAAATTATTTTTAACTTTTTCTGGGCAGAATGAGTTAAAGGGAATATTGAGAATAACAATCAATAACAATGACAGCGTTGTCATTTTTAATTATATAGAGCCATTTTGTACTTGTCTAACACTTTATCGAGCTATTTAAAAAAGCGTATTTATGCAAAATCATTTGTTAAAGATGAGAATTTAAAACAAAAAAGCGAGCATAATAGCTCGCTTTTGACATTGACTTTAATCAGGCGATTAAGGCGCCCAATAAACTTCAATATTGATATGCGGGTGATTCAATACAGCACGTAAAGGCATGTCAGCAACTGCACCGCCCTCTTTCGCTTGCTTGTAAACAGCGAGTTTTTCTTCACCGCTAATTAAAAGCTTCACTACTTTAGAGTCTGCGATAGCAGCTAAAGTTAACGTCATACGCTCAGTGATTTTACCCGTCACGTCGCTTTCAATGGCGTTAATTGCACATACTAAATCATCTGTCGCAAGACCGTGTTCTAAACCTTCAGCATGAGGGAAAAGAGAAGCCGTATGACCATCTGGACCCATGCCTAAAATTGTCACATCAAAAGGACGCTTTAATGCTTTGTATGCAGCTTCACATTCTGCTACACCATTTTGTGCCGTTAATGCGTCATTTTTCATTGTTACGAAATTAGCTGCAGCGCCATGGTTTTGTAATAGCGTGCTTTTGATAAATGCTTCATTACTTTTTTCATGATCAGCATCAACCCAACGCTCATCAACCATAGCAACATCAATGTTTGCCCAATCAAGTTCAAGGTTCGATAAGTGCTTATAAGCAGGTGCTGGCGATGAGCCACCCGATACCATTAGTACCGCACGACCATCTTCTTTAATACCAGCAACAAGGCTTTGTTCAAGGCTTGAAGAAAGCTCAGCTGTTAATTCGTCTTTGTTTGCAAAGAATTTTTCAACAATTGTTGCCATCTTAATTACGCCTTATCGCCTGTGTTAAACCAAACGTGGTTGTTTTCTTCTAAAAGCTCATCGGCATCTTCAGGGCCCCATGTACCAGCTCGGTATAACGATGGTGCACCTTTTTCTTGCCAACGCTCAATGATTGGGTCAATCCATTTCCATGCTTGACGCACTTCATCACGGTGAATAAACAGTGATGGGTTATTTGCTGCGGCATCTAACATTAAGCGCTTGTAAGCATCTGAATGGAAACCATTACTGTACGCTTGCGATAACTCAATGTTCATGGTTACTGGTTCTAATTGCATCTCAAGGTTATCAAGGCGCTTAGACATCAGTGTTAATTGAATTGTTTCTTCTGGTTGCAGACGAATAACAAGACGATTTGGCTCAATGTTACCTACGTTGTCGGTATAAACGTTGTGAGATACTTTTTTGTATTCAACAACGATTTCAGCACAACGCTTTTTCATACGTTTACCAGTACGAAGGTAGAAAGGAACACCTGCCCAACGCCAGTTATCGATGTGCGCACGAATAGCAACAAAAGTTTCTGTTTTGCTCGCACCTTCGTTTAATTCTTCTAAGTAACCTGGGACGATTTTACCGTCTAAGTTACCTGGTACATACTGACCACGTACAATGTTTGCATCAACATCTTCAGCCACTAACGGACGTAACGACTCAAGTACTTTTAATTTCTCAGTACGGATGCTGTTCGCGTTTAATTTGTTTGGTGATTCCATTGCCACTAAGCAAAGTAATTGTAACAAGTGGTTTTGTACCATATCGCGTAATGCACCCGCTTTATCGTAGAAACCAGCGCGGCTTTCTAGGCCCACTGTTTCTGATAAGCTAATTTGGATGTTATCGATTGATTTTGCATCCCACAGGTTTTCAAACAGTGAGTTTGAAAAACGCAGTGCCATTAAGTTTTGTACTGTTTCTTTACCTAAGTAATGGTCAATACGGAATACTTGCTCTTCTTTGAAGTATTCAGCAATTTTTGCATTGATTGCTTCAGCAGACTCACCACAGTAACCAATCGGTTTTTCAACAACAACACGTGACGTTTCTGTGATCAGACCTTTCTTAGATAAGATTTCACAACAGCTACCGTACACTGCAGGTGGTAATGAAAGGTAAAAAACACGAGACTTATCAGCATCGTGTTCATCAAGGATATCTTTTAGTTTATCCCAGTCGTCATCAGCTTCAGTTACATTCGTTACAACTGGCACAAGATAAGCTGAAAATGCTTTCCAATCTTTTGCGTTGTACTCACCTTTACCTAAAAAGTCTTGTAACGCTTTATGTGCTGTTTCGATGTATTCTTTACGTTTGCTTTCTTCACGTACCGTAGGAAGGATACGAGAACCTTGAGGAAGGTTGCCCTCTTGATAAGCGCGATACATTGCAGGAAGTAACTTACGTAACGCAAGATCACCGCCGCCCCCAAAAATTACGATATCAAATGGATTTAACATATATCACTCTCTACATTGGCAATGCCATGTTAATCGACTCATGCAGTATGGCAGTGCGTGTTGTTATCTGGTTGATTGGCTGTGTTAGATGATCCCTTTAACAAAGCCTGTTGAATTTGTTGTAAGTAGTTTACTCATTATTCTTATGTTGGCTGAAGTAAATGAGTCTTAGGGGCTCTGTAAATCCTCTCACAAAAATACAGGCCCTAAGAACTCCAGCGCTACCCGTTCAAAGGTATTCGGTTTGCAGCTGTTGCTGCGAATCTATTACTGCTTACGATGTGTTTTATAGTAAGCGATCAGTCCGTTGGTTGAGCTATCGTGTGGATGACTTACTTCGTCATCAAATAATTCAGCTTCAATTTTAGAGGCAAGTCCCTTACCTAGCTCTACACCCCATTGGTCAAATGAACAGATTTCTAAGATAATGCCTTGGCAGAAGATCTTGTGCTCATAAAGCGCAATTAAACGTCCTACCGTTTTCGCATCAACTTTATCTAACAACATTGACGTTGTTGGGCGATTGCCTTGGTGAATCTTATGATTCAATAATTCTGCAATTTCTGCTTCAGATTTACCTTTTGCGGTTAAATCTGCAGTTACTTGCTCTGCATCAACACCGGCCATCATTGCTTCGGTTTGTGCAAAGAAGTTTGATAATAAAATATCATGGTGCTTACCAACATTGACTTGCGGCTCAATTGAGGCAATAAAGTCAGCAGGTACGATTACATTACCTTGGTGCAGACATTGGTAAAAAGCATGTTGGCCATTAATACCTGTCATACCCCAAATAATTGGAACCGTCGTGTAAGGAACCGTTTCACCAGCAAAGGTAACGTGTTTACCGTTACTTTCCATCTCACCTTGCTGTAAATACGCAGGTAACATGTGTAGTGCTTGGTCATACGGTAAAATAGCTTGTGCCGTATAACCTAAAAAGCTAGTGTTCCAAACACTTAAAAGCGCCATTAACAATGGTACGTTATTTTCAAATTCAGCATTTTTAAAATGCTCATCAATTTCAAACGCACCTTCTAGGATCTCTTCGAACGCGTCGAAGCCTAGGTACAGGGCGATTGGTAATCCTATCGCACTCCATAAAGAAAAGCGACCGCCTACCCAATCCCACATTGTGAATACGTTTTCATCAGCGATACCAAAGGCCGCTGTTTTTTCTAAATTGGTGCTTACAGCTACAAAGTGCTTAGCAATATGTTCTTGCGCTTGTGCTGTTTGTAAAAACCACTCAACAGCCGATTTAGCGTTAGTCATGGTTTCTGAGGTTGTAAATGTTTTAGATGAGATAACAAATAATGTTGTCTCAACATCTAAACCTTGTAAAACAGATGCAATTTGAACACCATCAACATTTGATACATAGTGAACATTTAATGTGTCGTCAGCATAAGCAGCAAGTGCTTCGGTTGCCATTTGCGGACCAAGGTTTGAACCACCTACACCAATAGCAACAACATCTTTTACAGCTTTACCTGTGTAGCCTAGCCACTCGCCACTGCGTACTTTGCCAACAAAGGCTTTCATTTTAGCAAGCTCAGCGTTAACAGCGTCTGTTACGTTTTCACCATCAACCATTACAGCTGTGTTAGCGCGGTTACGTAAAGCAGTATGAAGTACAGCACGGTCTTCAGTAATGTTAATTTTCTCACCACTGAACATCTTGTCGCGCCATGCGCTGATATCGCACTCTTTCGCTAAAGCAATTAATTTTTCAAAAACAGTTTTATCAATTTGTTGTTTTGAGTAATCGAATAATACACCTGGGATCTGAGCAGAGAATTGCTCGAAACGCGTGCTATCTTTGGCAAATAAATCTTTAAGATGAATTTGTTTCATCTTCTTGGCACTTTCAGATAGTGCTTGCCAACTAGCTAATTGCGAACGGCTGCTCATATATATAATCCCCTCAAAACTTGCAACAAACTGATTTTTAACTATCTTTTTATTAATGTTGAATAAAGACAGCAATTAAAAATACGATGAAAATTAACACTAAGTTAAAATGACAACGCTGTCAATGTTCTACTTTTACATTTTATAGTCGAGATAATAGCGCAATTTTTCTCTTTTGACACCGGTATCATAAAAATTATCTCAATTATTTTACTGCTAATTTGGTAGAACATTAGATACACTAACTAACTTATATTAAATATTAATGTACCTATTAAGAAAAAGCGCTCTGGTGAACACTTTTCGATATTATTATAATACAAATATAACTAACTATAAAGTAACAGTATGAAAGTAACCATAAATGATGTAGCCAAGCTCGCTGGTGTTTCAATGAAAACCGTTTCGCGAGTAATTAATAAAGAGCCATCGGTCAGAAAAAAAACGTACGACATAGTGATGGACGCTGTTAACACGTTGAACTATCAACCAAACCTTGCAGCTCGTAACCTAGCAGGCACATCGTCTTTTACTGTTGGTTTAGTTTATGACAACCCGAATGCTTATTATGTCATCGATATGCAAAATGGTGTGTTGTCGCGCTGTAAAGAAGAAGGCTATGAGCTGGTGATTCATCCATGTAACTACCTTGATGGCAACATGGAAGAAGACTTTAAAACCATGATCAAGCGCTCTCGCTTAGCAGGCCTTGTATTAACGCCACCGCTGTCAGAGCAAAATAGCATTATCGATATGCTAGATGAAATGGGCATTCATTATGTACGCGTACTCTCTGGTCGCCCTACAGAAGAAGACCAAGACACTTGTATCTATGTGAACGACTACGCCGCTGCGTACGAAATTACTTCTCACCTACTCTCGCTAGGCCATAAGAATATTGGTTTTTTATGTGGTGACAAAGAGCATAAATCAACAACTGAACGCTTAGAGGGTTATCAGGCCGCATTAAAAGATCACAGCATCTCGATGAATGATGAGCTGATCTATGAAGGCCAGTATTCTTTTGAATCAGGTGTAGAAGGTGCAAAAGCATTGCTGGGTGAAAATAACCCGAAAAACATCACTGCCCTTCTTGGCGGTAACGATGAAATGGCAGCAGGCGCGTTATTCGCCTCACGCTTAATGGGGATCGAAATTCCACAGCAGTTATCAATTACCGGCTTCGAGGACTCACCGTTCTCGCGTCAGACTTGGCCTAAACTCACTACAGCTCATCAGGCGAATGATGTGATTTCGCAGCATGCAGCGCGTTTACTGTTTAGAAAAACCCGTGGTGCACGTAATCAAGATAAAGACATCATCACGACCTTTACCCCTTCATTAGTGGTACGGGAAAGCTCAGGCCCTACAACGGCCTAGTTTATACAAGTTACGAAAAAGCCGCTCTATAGCGGCTTTTTTAATGACTGAATTGGTATTACTTATTAAAGCAATGCTAAACCGCCATTTAAGTTATAAACGTTTTCAAACCCTAACTGCGACAGATTGTTTGCCGCTTGTTTTGAACGATTACCACTTCGGCAAACCAAAATATAACTATGGTCTTTCTCAAGCTGCCCTTGCACGATGGCGTTTGCCATACGACTGAGTGGAATATTGATCACTTTGCTATCAGCAACTGTGAATATTTCAGCCAAATTATTCGCACCATGCTCATACGGTTCACGAGTATCAATTAAGTAAGTGGCTTTATCGTTTAGCATTACTTTAGCATCACTTGCAGCAAGCTGTTTCATTGGCGCACTTTCAAGTGTTTCAACATAGCCACAAAGAGAATGACTTACAGTATGCTTTTGCTCATCCGCTTTTTGCTTTAATTCAACAAACTCATCATCTGATACTTGTTCACTTAATAGTTTTGCTAATAACGGCGTCGTTGCCTTTTGAGCATGCCAATCCATAGCAAAACATTGCTGATAATCATGCCCTGAACAAATTACCGTAGAATCTTGCACTGCCATAGCAAGCTGTTTTAATGATTGAGCCATTTTCGCAGCATCGCCACCGCTAATTGCTGTGTTACCTAAGCCACCTGGTAAGATTAAATCACCACAGAAGCAATAGCTGATATCACCGCTTTGTGTATCTGACAATAAATAGCTAACACTATCGTCACTATGACCCGGTGTCGCTACTTTAGTTAAGCGTGCATCGCTTAATTCGATGGTTGCTGAATCTTTAGGCCAGCCAAGTTCATCTATTTCATTAGCAACAAAACGTTCTGCGAGCTCTTTTGATAATAAACAACGAGCCGATAAACGCTCTTGGTGATTATGGGTATCTAAAATCGCTTTTACTGTTAAACCTTGTGTTGCGACAATTTTCGCCATACGCGGAATAAGCTCGATAATAGGATCAATCACCACTGCGTTTTTATCGCTGTCTACATATAGCCAACAGCACGCTGCTTGATGACGTAGCTGTGTTAAGCCAATCGCACAAACTTCGTGTTGAGGCGATGTACTATCAGACACAACAAGACAATTTGCCTCTAGAATCGGTTTTAGTGAACGAATTTTATCGCAAGCAAAGTCAATCTCTTGCTGATTCACAGCAGGGCCAAACGACATACGTATCGCGTTTTCACTTTGCCAATCACTGGCTCCCATCGCATCTAAAACAAAGCTACGATTTGCACCTGAGCTACATGCAGAGCCGCCACTCACACGGATACCCGCCGCATCAAATAAATCCATCACTTCTTTACTGGTTAATTCGTTAACTGCAAAGTTTAATGTTGTTGGCACTGAATGCTCAAAACTGTGATTAAACGTGATGCTGCCAAAGGTGTCTGTTAATGCAGCTAATAATTGCTCGCGAAAAGCATGTAGCTGCTCAATTGGCTTGAATGTTTGGTTTTGTTTATCAAGTAATAACGAGAACAACTTATTCAAGCCAGCAATGCCTGGTAAGTTTTCGGTGCCTGAACGCATACCACTTTCTTGGCCGCCACCAGCAATAAATGGTGTATACGCACTGCCTTTACGAATATAAAGTACACCAATACCTTTAGGGGCATACAATTTATGGCCAGAGAATGGAGCATAATCAATGGTTGTTTGGCTTAGCGCTAAGTTGGTTTTACCTAATGCCTGCACGCAGTCAACCATCCAAGCCACATGGGTATTTTCACTACGAATGACTTGCTCAATAGCGCTTAAATCTTGGAATACACCGGTTTCGTTGTTTACTGCCATGGTACAAATCATCAGTGCATTCGCAGCATGTTTGCGAATAAACTCGTGGTCTAAAATACCGTTTTTATCTACTGGAATAGCTAATACCTGTGCGTTGATATCAAGCACGCTGTTCCAATGTTTTAGGGTATTTGGCACCGCTTTATGCTCTGTTGCCCCATAAAGTAATACCGGATTCTCGATTTGATGATTTTTCGCAGCAATAAGCGTAGAAACAACCGCTGTTTGAATACCTTCTGTTGCACCTGAAGTAAATAAAATATCGCCGTCAGTTGCGCCAATGACTTCACGTGCTTTGTTACGCGTTTGTTCTAATAAGTGTTTTGCTTGAATACCCGTAATATGAGAGCTTGATGGATTACCAAAACAGACTTGCATCGTGTGCGAAACCACATCGGCAATTTCAGGAAGTACAGGAGTCGTTGCATTCGCATCTAAATAAATTTGCTGATTAGCATCGTCAGGAAGGTAAAAATTTGCCATGTAAAACGCACCATATTACTAAAAGATATATCTTATAACCTATTTTACATTTTTCACGGCTAAATTATAATAATCAATTAGTCAGTAAAGTGCGTTTTCTATACTTTTTAAGACTAAGCTAACCTTCTATTAGCTCAACCTGCTTAGAAGACCAGGCATTTATAAGCGCTTTTACTAATGAAGCCAGCGGTATTGCAAAGAACACGCCCCAAAACCCCCATAAACCACCAAAAAACAATACCGCAACGATGATAAACACTGGGTTTAAATCGACCGCTTCAGAGAACAGTAACGGCACTAACACATTGCCATCAAGTGCTTGGATCACGCCATAGATAATTAATATGGTCCAAAATTGTGTTTCTAAACCAAATTGGAATAACGCCACCGCAGCGACAGGAATGGTCACCAAAGCAGCCCCAACAAATGGAATAAGCACCGATAAGCCAACCAACACTCCGAGTAAAGCCGCATAGCGAAGATCAAGTACTGCAAAAGCAATAAATGATGCTGTACCAACAATTAAAATTTCAAATACCTTACCGCGGATATAATTCATGATTTGTTGATTCATTTCTTGCCAAACTTGAATGATCAAGCGGCGCTGCTTAGGCAATAAGCGTTCGGCACTTTGTGTGAGTTCTAATTTATCTTTAAGCATAAAGAACACCAGGAGCGGCACTAAGATCAGATAAATCAGCCAAGCTGCCACATCTTTTATCGAGGTAAGTGACACCGATAGCACCAACTGACCAAACTCAATAGCTTTGGTCTCTACACTGGTAACAATTGATTTAACCTGATCTTCAGTAATCAAACTTGGGTAATCTTCAGGAAGATGTAAAAGCAGCGCTTTACCTTTTTCAATCATGTAAGGGGTTTCTTGAACTAGGTTACTGGTTTGCTGCCAAAGCACAGGCCCCATGCCGACAATAATCATAATCATCAAGCCACTGAATACCAACATAACAAGAATCGTTGCGGTAAACCTCTTTAAACCCAGCTTTTCTAAGTGAGCAACAGGCCAATCAAGTAAATAGGCAATCACCAAGGCAACTAAAACTGGCACGATTAACGAGCCAAAAAAGTAGAAAAATGCAAAGGTTGCAATAAGCAGTAACAACAAGGTTACTGAATGGGGATCAGAAAATTTATTTTCGTACCAGGCTTTTACATACTCAAACACGAATGGGCTCCACAGTTAGTACACCTAATTCTAGGTCAATTTTAAAATGGTAATGATGTTTTTCTAAAAATCGCTGCATATCGTCCGTTGCCTCAGCAGCATTAAATGTAAAAGTCACGGGTTGTTTAATTGATGTTGCCTTATTCAACCCTAATTTAAACTGAATAAATTGTTGAGGGCACTTATAGCCTCTTAAATCAACCGTTAACATAGCGAATCAACTGCGTTATTAATATGAATAATAAGTATAAGGTGTAGGCCGTTTGCGAAAATAAGTCTTTATAACGAGAAACAACTCATTTTTTTCTTAAAACACGCAAAACAATAGTTTATCCTTAATCTATAACTGGTAGTAAAGGAAACTCCATGCCTGGCTCGCATAATAAAGCGCAATTACCTGCGAATCCAACTCTTAAAGAGATAAACTGGTATAAAAAACAAATAAACTGGGGCGAGCTACCGCCTTTTTATCATATGGTGGCATCATCGGTTAGCGAATCTGAAGGGATTTTAGACCACGGTTTTGATAATGCCGTTAAACAATTAATTGATCCACGCAACTGGAACCTTGATTTATTAGGTGGTCATGAAACCGACTTGGGCGAAATTGTCTGTAAGCAAAAACCGCGCATTGCTTTGCATCAAAGCTTTACGGACCGAGGTTTCGAATTATGGGCCTACCCTTATGCTAAAGATGTTATTGTAGACCAATACATCAAAGACAATCGCTTTATGGAATTTAAGGTGTGGGACCCGCACACCATGAAAAACCTTATTCGCTTTAACCAGCTTCATAAATTCATCGCTTTTTACTTTGAAAGAGGCGATAAAGCTGACAAAGCCTTAATTCTTCATGCCCATAAAGTAGCGCATAAAATCATAACTTTTTTACAACGAGAGTTGAACGTTGTTAAGCTAGATGGAGTCACAATAAAAGATTTCTATCAATTGTGCGAAAAAGACAGCCGAGCATGCAGCGACGAAATAGACTTAGCAAAAGTCATGTTAGGTGAGCAAATCAACAAGGAATAAGATGCGACTAAAATCAGCCTTTATTACACTGTGCAGTGCATTGCTGACATTTTCAATATTGCATAGTGAGCCGTTGAAGGCACAAACAAACTTTAAGCTGCCCGATTTAGGGACCTCAGCTTTACAAGCTTTGCCGATTGAAAAAGAGCAAGCGATCGGTGAAGTGATGATGATGCAAATTCGTGGCTCATCACCCGTTGTAAGTGATCCTGTTCTTGATGAGTACCTGACCACTTTGGGCCGTCGTTTAGTCGCAAACGCCAACGATGTCCGTTTTCCATTTTCATTTTTCTGGTTAAACAACGCTGAAATTAATGCCTTTGCCTTTTATGGTGGCCATGTAGGTGTGCATACAGGTCTTATCGCACAAGCCGATAACGAAAGCCAATTTGCCTCAGTACTAGGGCACGAGATTGCTCACGTAACGCAGCGCCATTTAGCCCGTCGTATTCAACAGCAGCAAGATAACAGCGCGTTAACTATCGCTGGTATGATTGCAGGTATTTTAGCAACCGTTGTTGCACCTGATGCCGGCATAGCCATTATCTCAGCAAACCAAACACAAGCGGCATTTAGTCAATTAACTCATAGCCGTGCTGCTGAACAAGAGGCTGACCGTATTGGTATGCAGACCTTAAACAATGCAGGGTTTGATCCTCGCCAATCGAGCGAGTTTTTAACTAAACTTGCTGCACAAATTCGCTACAAATATAAGCCGCCAGCCTTTTTGCTCACTCACCCATTGCCTGAAAGCCGTGTCTCTGATGTACGCTTACGTGCCGAGCAGTATCCAAAAAAACACTACTCCGACAGCCTAGAGTTTAACCTAGCTAAGAGCCGTGTTATTGCTCGCTATCAGCAAAAGTCAAAAGCCGCGGAAGATTTATTTCGTAAATTAATGCGTGAAAACACCGTTCATAACGACACTGCACTTAAATATGGTTTGGGTATTAGCTTGTTGGACCAAAAAAAGCTTGATGAAGCAGCTAGCATTTTGAATCCATTGCTTGAGCAAGCTCCAAAGAACTTATTTTATATTGATACCCACACCGACTTACTCATTGCGCAAGGTAAAGCGAATGAAGCAGTAGAGTTTTTAGCTAAGCTAGATATCGATAGACCTAACAATCAGGTGATTGCATTAAACTTTGCAAATGCCGCTATTGAAGCTAAACAATTTGAGCTTGCTGAACGTATCTTAAAATCTTATTTATTAGCAAAACCTGAGAACAATCTTGCCAAAGAGCTCATTGCTGATGTCTATAAAAAGCAAGAAAATATGGCTTCCTACCATGAAGCGCATGCCGATGTGCTTGCCCAATATGGCGCTTATTTAAAAGCTGCTGATGAAATTCAAAAAGCACTAAACTTTGTTGAGCCTGAAGAGCTAGTTAAACAACAACGTTTAAAAGCCCTACTTACACAATACCGTCAATTACAAAAAGAGCTTGCGAGACTTTAAGTCTCGCGGCGCTTGCCCTAAAATAAGCCAAATTATTAAATGTGAGAACACACCATGTCTGTGACTATTTATCATAATCCACGTTGTTCAAAATCGCGTGAAACACTTGCCCTATTAGAAAGCAATAACGTACAGCCAAGTGTTATTGAATACCTAAAAACACCGCTTAATGAACAACAAATCTCGACTTTAGTTAGCCAACTGGGCTTCACTTCAGCGCGTGAGTTAATGCGTACTAAAGAAGACATCTACAAAGAGCTTGAGCTTAAAAACGAACAAAACGAAGACAAATTAATTGCTGCAATGGCTGCCAACCCAAAACTAATCGAGCGCCCAATTGTTGAAAATAACGGCAAAGCTGCTCTAGGTCGTCCACCAGAAAACGTATTAAGCGTACTTTAATGGCTATAAACATTGTTGTGCTATACCACTCAAGCCATGGCTCTGTAGAAGCAATGGCTCATGAGATAGCCGAGTCGATTGAGCAACAAGGTGCAACTGCCTTATTGCGTACCTTTGTTAAGCGCCAGCCACACGATATTGTGATCAGCAAAGATGATCTAATTAATTGTGATGGATTAGCCTTTGGCACCCCTACCCGATTTGGCATGATGGCCTCACAAGCTAAGAGCTTTTGGGAAACCACCAGTGATCTATGGCTCAAAGGTCAGCTAATAGATAAACCTGCTTGCGTTTTTTCGTCATCAAGCAGTATGCATGGTGGTAACGAAGCCACCTTGTTGAATCTATCACTGCCGTTGTTACATCACGGCATGATGTTGCTTGGCGTGCCTTATGAGGTACCTGAGTTATTAGCAACTGAAACCGGTGGTACACCATACGGTGCGACTCATGTGGCCGGTAGCAATAACAGCAATGTGTTAAGTAAAGACGAAATTAAAATTTGCCAAAGTGTTGGAAAACGCTTGGCACTGATTGCGAGTAAATTACAATGAGCTTGGAACCTAAGCTAAATCAGCCTGTTGCCAAAAAGCCAATTACAAAACGATTCCAACGTTTTGCGCTGATTGGCTATATCGGCTTATTAGTTTTAATGCCAATTTGGCTGTTTTTAATTGCCCCAAGAGAAGGCCACAGTAACGCCTTTATCTTTGTTGTTTATATACTGCCTCTACTGTTACCACTTAAGGGCATCATTCAAGATAAACCTTACACCTACGCGTGGGCGAACTTTATCGTGATGTTCTATTTTATTCATGGTTTTACATTACTATGGGTCGCACAAGAGCAGCTGATTTGGGTATTACTTGAGTTACTCTTTGCCAGTCTGATGTTTATTGGCTGCACCTATTATGCTCGCCATCGCGGACAAGAGCTTGGCCTTAAGATACGCAAATTAAAAGAAGAGCTGGCCGAAGAAAAAGCCGCTCATGAACACGATAAATAATACCGATTCGTTTATCAAAAAATGAAACAAAAAACGGCAACCTAGGTTGCCGTTTTTTTATGCCACTTTATATAGTTTTTATGTGTTCACACCAACTCTGCTAAGGTGGCTAGTGCGACAATACTTGCCAGACCCACTTGGCCAATTAAGCTAAATAATGAGAACAACCTTAAAATAAACAGCCCCCATGGATGGCGAATATGCGGGTAAAGCGCACAGCGTTTCAAGCTTGTGGCAAAGAAAAAACATAAGATCGAAACCAACGTAAAGCTCAGCGTTAACTCACTTTTAATAGCAATGCTATCGTCAAAAAAGAAGAACAACTGCACAGGTAGTAACACAGTTACAATCGCATGTAGTAAGTGCACTTTTTTAACGCGATCAAACTGCCCTTCTGGCGAAAGCTCTTTAATGCCAAAGTCATGCTCAAGGCACTTTACTAAGTTATCCGCTTTAATGCTAACTGCTAGTCGGTAGCAACTTAGACCGTCGTTGTTACGAACTCTAAAGTCATAGCCCGCTTTTAAAAGCAATACCAGTAAAGGTCCATTCTCGGCTAATACAGCGTAATGTAATGCTGTATTCCCTTTATTGTCTTGGGCTTTTTTATCTTGATGTTCAAGTATTGTTTCAACAACATTCACATAGCCTTTTTCAGTAGCCCACATAAACGCAGTTTTACCATTTTCGTCAGCTAATGCACCGGTTGCGCCTTGCTCAATAAAACGCTTTGCCATGGTTTGTTTAGCATTTTCGTGGCTTAAGTGGGCTAGTAAAGCTTGTTCAAGCAACGATGCTGAATCAACATCAGGTGATACAAGTTTTAGTAAGGTGAAGTAATCTTCACCGTGAGCAACTTTTTCAGCCGCAAGCGCTGTTAATGGTTCAAGATCGGCCACTGAATCAGGAATAAAACCACTAAAACGCTCTCTAAAGTCAACTTCGGTCCATAGCTCCAATACATCGTCCGCAGACATTTTTGCACCGTGATTAAGAACATGTTCAATCACAGTAAAATAGCGACGATTAAATAACTGGTGGATGAGAGTTATAGGCGTTTTAACAGCCGATTGAGCAAATGCGCTAGCATACTTCTCTAAGCGCTGGCATAACATTAAAACAAGACTTTCAGGGGTGTAGTCGTTTTCTAAAAAATGCGTTTTCATAGCATTAATATAATGCAACGCAGCTTCATCAAACTCAGAAATATGTTGGAAATAACACTCTTCAAACGGTTCAAGAGGAGTCAACCAAGTAAGGTAGTAAATAGGCGGAAGAACCGTCGTACACACACCGTCATCTTCATTAGTAGAACGACATGCCGGCCAAGCTTCTAAAGCATCTAAAATATAGGCCCCGTTTTGCTCAGCTAATCCTTTGATTAGTAACGGGTATTCCTTTGGCCAAATCAGTACATTTTCCATTAAAAAAACACAACTCCGCTGCACATTATTCGATGTCTTATTAAGCAACTAGTTATAGCAAAATTTAACTGACAGTTTGCTTAATATTGCGACCAATAACACAGTATCTGAACAGATACTTTGGTAAACAAGAAAAGTAGCATGATTCTACCACAGAGGGTTACAGGTGCTAGCGCAAAGTAGGTGATTTTTAAAGAAAATAGAAAAGCAGCGGCACATGGACGGTACTCACTGCTTGGTTGGAGACTGAAAGTAGCTAAAATGCTCGATGAGGTGAAGGTAATCGAGCTTTAAGCTAACTTACTTACTTGCTAATTCGTGTGTCACTTCATCAATGCCAACTTGGCTGATGCGCTGCAATACTTCTTTTTGCTTCGCGCTTAACAGTGAAATACCTTCAGCAACGATATCGTATACTTTCCACTGCTTATCTTTGCCTTGGCGTAATTTAAAGTGCAGATCGATGGCTGGCGCATTGTCATCAACAATTTGCGTTTTAACAGTTGCATAACCATCGTCGATTAGCTGTGATTGATCAAAAATAACTTTTTGGCCTGTGTATTTCATTAGTGCGCCGGCATAAGTTACTGTTAAGTAATGCTCAACCGCAGCAATAAAATCAACGGCTTGGTCACGGCGTAGGCCTTTAATGTGCTTACCTAAAAGCTTATACGATACAAACTTAATATCCATGTGCGGCAATAAGCGTTTTTCTACAATGTTCGCCATTGCTTCTGAGCTTGCATCGCCTTTTGCATTTACATTTGCGATATCAACAAATAAATCTGCTGTGACTGATTCTAATAGTTGCTTAGGCGAGCGGTCTTCACTGGCAAAAGCAGTTGCAGTAAAAAGCGCAGCAATTAGCAAAAATGAGTTAACTAGTTTGGTCATCGTATTCACCTCTCAACGAAAATTTTCGCTAATATACCGATATTAAATCCATAAAAAAAGAAACAATCCGACACCGTTTTAATGCCAATTAAGCACCAATCGATTTTTCCCATAGCTTTCAGTTAATTGCTAAAAAATATGAGAATGTGCACAGCTTCTGTGTTTTTACGCACATTGAAAAGTTCTTACCCCCGCCCTTATCTACTTGCTCACAGTCATAATCAGAAGTACCGAGATGAAACTAAAACACCCACTAAAAGCACTTATGTTAAGTGTAGCCGCCCTACTAGCAACACCAACTTATGCTGCTTCAAATCATGGCTATGCCGTTGATTACATTCAAGGTGAAGGGGATGTAAAAGGCTTAAAACTGGCCTACCAGTACCACATACCCAATGAAAAGCTGCCCTTTCAACACGCCCGTTTGTACTTCGAGTCTAGTTTTAATATTTGGCAGTATGGCAAAGACAACAAACATCAAACGAATATCGTGTTAGCTATGTCTCCGGTGATCCAATACCCTGTGTTTAATGTGAAAAACATGCCTGTTTATGTGGAGTTTGGGATTGGCGTTTCACTGTTAGATGACACCCATTTTGCTGGCAAAAACGTTAGTACTCACTATCAGTTTGAGGATAGATTAGGTTTAGTTACAGACTTAGGTGACGACTCAACCTTAGCACTTAGATATTTACATTACTCAAATGCGGGGTTCAAAAGCCCTAATCCTGGCCTTGATTTTATTTCACTGTCTTATGCAAGACGATTTTAAGTGCTACTATATCGCTGTGTATATCGGCAGGATTTCATGATGGAAACTTGGCAAATTATAGCCATTGTTGTTGCCGTATTTGGTGTAGTAATTGGTAACCTTATGTTGCTAAAGCATGCAGCAAAAATGGACTTCAAAGTGCCTAAAAGCGATGATAATGAAGATAAAAAAAGCCCTGATGAATAATCAGGGCTTTTCTATTTTAGACTTCAGCTTAGTTTACACTAACCAATGTGCCATTAAGACAATCACCGGTAATGTTACTAAGGTTCTTAAAATAAAGATGAAGAACAATTCGATAATATTAACCGGAATTTTGCTACCTAAAAGCAGTGCACCTACTTCCGACATATAAATCAATTGCGTCACACTCATTGCAGCAACGATAAAGCGTGTTACATCACTTTCGATACTACCAGCCGCAAGAATCGACGGAATAAACATATCTGCAAAGCCAACCATAATTGTTTGTGCCGCAGCTTCAGCCTCTGGTACTTGCAATAGCTCTAAGAATGGTACAAACGGTTTGCCCATATATTCAAAAATTGGCGTATATTCAGCAATAATCAAGGCAAATGTGCCCACAGCCATAACCACAGGTAATACTGCAAATACCATATCAAATGCGTTATGTAAGCCTTCTTTTACTGTACCAGCAAAGCCCGGCGCGGTGCGCGCTTTAGCAAGTGCCACATCAAGTGAGTGAGAAACCAGTGTTTTACCTTCAGGCACTGATTCTGCGTCTTTATCAGGCTCTGTTCCATCTACATAGAGGTCTTTTTTGAAGCGTAGTGGTGGTAAACGAGGCACAATTAGTGCTGCGGCTAAACCAGCTAAGCACACTGTTAAGTAAAACGGTGCGAAAAGGTGCTCAAGCTTTACTTGGCCAATCACAACTAAACAAAAGGTAATTGATACAGCTGAGAAAGTAGTACCAATAATGGCCGCTTCGCGCTGTGTATAATGTTTATCTTCATACTGACGAGCGGTCATCAAAATACCCACACTGCCATCGCCTAACCATGATGCCACACAGTTAACCGCACTTCGGCCTGGCACACCAAAAAGCGGGCGCATAACTTTAGTTAATAAGGTACCGACTAGCTCTAACAAGCCAAAATTTAGTAATAACGGTAATAGTAAGCCCGCTAAAACAAACACAGAAAACAATACTGGCAACAAGTCGTTTAACACCAGTGCACCGGTATTACCGGAAATAATCATTTCTGGCCCTTGTTTGGTGTAGGTCAAAACGATAAAAAACATACCCAGTAATCGAACACTCAGCCAAAGCCAACTAACATCAAATAAATGTTTAATTATAAAGAACTTAAGTAATGGCTGCGGTTTAAACAACTTTATCACTAAAGATAAAATACCGGTGATGCAAACAATGCTGGTAATTAAACCCAGTGCAAATGGGCCAATCCATTCTTGCACTGCTTTTGCCATAACAGCAATCGGAATGGTCATTGCTTCACCTATGGGTACCGGCGTCATAAACAAGAAGACACCTATAAGTGAAGGAACGAAAAAGGTAAACAAGGTTCGCAAGTCACTGCGATTTGCTGTGTTTAAGTTAGACATATTTTCAACCTGTAAAAACCACAAAAAGAGCGGCTAAGCTCTTTTTGTGGTGGTTTTGACTTTTTTAATTATTAAATATTGATACCGCGCTGACGCAGTGCATTTTCTAATGCTTGCTGGAGGTCATTCATTGTACCAGGCTCTAATGTCGAACCTTCAGAGTCCATCCAAGTTAAACTTGTGCCGCCATCATTGGTGCGGCTAACAAGAATTTGGTATTGGCCATCTTCAATTGGCAGCTCAGCTAACTCTTCGCCCCAAATTGAATCCCATACGCTTGACTCAGGCTTTTTGTAATCAGCCGTGATCAAGCCACGCTCTTGGTCAATCTCTACGATAGTGAAAGATAAGCGTTCTAAGAAACCTGAGAAACGATCAAACACCATGTTGTAATCTTGCTCTGTAACCAGTGCCGCATTACCTTTGTTATCAAAGCCCATTTCTAATGAAATAATGCCTTGCTTTTTACGCATATCAACTTCAAGTTGACGGTAACGATAATCAAACTCTGCAATCACTTGGTTTAACGCACGAACTTCAAGCTGTTGCTGTAGTAATGGTGTTAACGGTACTGAGTCACTTTTATAATCAGCCAGCTTAGAGGTTAACGAAGCTGTACGCTGATGCGACTTTTCTTCAATTGTGAAGATAAAGCGCTGCTGTGATACTTCAGTTTCAGTTTCCCAGAACCAACCTTCTTCAGGTTTAATAATGGCATACCAACCTGTTTCAATTGAATTTGAGGCTTTGTCTTCTTTTAAAGCGGCGGTATTTTTTTCAGCTAGAACAGCTTTGATAGAGTCCCAAATAAATACATCTAAATCTTCGATACCATCGTTTTTATCAAAGTAGACACGTGCTTCTGTGTCACCTTCTTCAACCCAAGTACCTTGAGCAATGGTAATTACTTGCGCTGGCGGACGATAGTTTTTAGCTTCAGGATTGTTGTCGTATTGCGCAACATCCATTTTATAAGTTGGATCTTGAGCTGGTTGCGCTAATCCTGCTGGAGCTTTCACCGCTTCGTTAGCACGATAATTGCGTTTGTGGTGTGCTTCATCGGTAAAAACACCGCACCCTGTTAAACTTACCATTACGCTTACAGCAAGCGCCTTTGAGATCCAATACTGCACAGATATTTCTCCTTAGCAAACCCTTAATTTTTTTAACAAATATATGAGTGGGTAATGCCGATTTGGTTCACTGTAAAATCACTTTTAACTTTACATTTATTGTTTTTATGCAAAAAACCCGAATAGATTGGGCTAGCGTAACGTATTTGATTGCTTATCGCCTTGCAAAATTTTAACTATGGTACTTTCTGATGCCCCTAAAAACAAGAAAGAGCGCACTTTATTCACGGCTTAATTAATCGCCGCTATCGTTAACGGAGCAAATTATGTTAAACTTCGCCGCCGTGCGGTATTAAACTCACGTGAAATCAAAGCTTATTTAAGCTTATATCCATTGGTATTGTTATTTACTAGGTATTTAAAATTCCATGACTGTTTTTACAAATCATCAGATAGTGCTCACTGCGATTGGCGAAGATAGACCCGGTATCGTTAGCGAATTAACTCAGTTAGTGAGTGATTGCCATTGCAATATAATTGACAGTCGCATTGCTATTTTGGGCAACGAATTTACCTTTATCATGCTATTAGCAGGTGATATGTCGGCAATTAGCCGTATTGAACATACATTGCCAACTAAAGGTATGGAACTTGGTCTTTTAACCATGATGAAACGCACCGCAAGCCATGTTGCATGTGAATTTTGTGCCGGTTACACCCTCGAATACACAGGTATTGATACACCAGGAACATTAAGTAAAGTTACGCGCTTTTTTGCTGATAACAACATCAGCATTTGTTCTCTCAAGTCAGACACTTATGATGAAGATGACGAGCTTAAAATGCGCTGCGAACTCGAGTTTAATATTCCTGTTGAAGTCGATATTGATAACTTTAAAGTGAGCTTTGAAGATCTTTCTCGTAGTTTGAACGTAGATTATATTTTCAGACGCATTCGCTAAGGAGCAAAGCATGAAAACAATTAATCCATTACAAGCAGGCGATACAGCCCCTGCTTTTAGCTTACAAAATCAGAATGACGAAACTATCGCGCTAGCTGATCTTTTAAAAGAGCAGCAAGTACTGGTTTATTTCTACCCTAAAGCGTCAACACCAGGTTGTACTGTACAAGCAGAGAACTTACGTGATGAAAAAGCTGAGCTTGCTAAATTAAATACGCGTGTTGTGGGTATCAGCCCAGATCCAATCAAGCGTTTAAAGAATTTTGAAACCAAAAAAGAGCTTAACTTTGATTTACTAGCCGACGAAGATCACGCGATTGCTGATGCCTTTGGTATTTGGGGCTATAAGAAGTTTATGGGTAAAGAATACGAAGGAATTCATCGTATTAGCTTCCTTGTAGGCCAAGACGGTAAAATCAAACATGTGTTTGATAAGTTCAAAACTAAAGACCATCATCAGGTGGTGTTGGACTATTTAGCGCAGAATTGATAGTTACGAGTTACGAGTTACGAGTTACGAGTTACGAGTTACGAGAACATAGTAAAAAAGCGTTGCCATGGTGCAACGCTTTTTTGTTTTTAACTAGAAATATTAAACCCCGAGTCTACTTTATCGGGGTCAGATCACAGATCAGACGGCTGACGGCTGACGGCTGACGGCTGACGGCTGACGGCTGACGGCTGACGGCTGACGGCTGACGGCTGACGGCTTAATCCTAACTAATTCCTAAATATTTATGTACTTGAACCGATAAACGCCAGTTCTTTGCAATACAGGTTTCAATGGCAAGTTTGGTTGCTGAGGTTTTTTGGCTAATTGGTTGCAGATACACTAAACGTGGATTCACACCCGTTTTTAAGAATAAATCTTCGAGCTCTTCCACATGCTTTTGCATTGCCACTGGGTGTTTAATTTCATCAGCGCGTTGCATTGCACTGCGTAATACTTTATAGCCACCACGCATATTAATTTTTGGTGATACAGTCACCCATGTCTGCTCAGGGACTAAAATTTCAAATGTACCGCTGGTTTCAATTTGAGTCGAATAGCCATTTGCGTGTAATAATTCACACACTGGATTTAGGTCGTACATGCAAGGCTCACCACCGGTGATCACCACATGTTTTGCGTTGTAGCCACGTTCTTTAAATAGCGCTAACACTTGATCCGCTGTTGCTTCAGCCCAATGATCTGAGTCTGCTTTTTTCTCAACGGTGTCATCAAGTGACACTTTATATACGTTATCAACGTCCCATGTTTGTTTTGTATCACACCAAGCACAGCCCACAGGGCAGCCTTGTAAACGTAAAAAGATTGAAGGTGTACCCGTAAAACTCGCTTCACCTTGAATTGTTTCAAACACTTCGTTAATTTTGTACAAAAGACATCTCACTTACGACGCAACAGTATAAAATACATACCATCAAAAAAACCAAAAACACGCGCAAAAATTGTTATTTAGGCCCGAGCCGTGTAGTATATCGCGCCCTGAAGTAAACCTCTATCAAAAGTAAGAGCAAAACAGATATGACGCAAAAAGTAGTTGTGATTTATTCCGGCGGTATGGACTCATTTACCGTATTAAATAAAGCCCTGCAACAAGGCCACGAAGTATATGCCCTGTCGTTCGACTACGGCCAGCGTCATGTTAAAGAGCTTAAAGTAGCTGCTCAAGTATGTGAAAAGTTAGGAGTTTCTCACAAGATTGTTGATATTTCAGCGATCAACCAGTTGATTGGTGGCTCATCACTAACTGATGATATCGAAGTACCAGAAGGTCATTACGAAGAAGAAAGCATGAAGAGCACAATTGTGCCTAACCGCAACATGATTTTACTATCACTGGCTGTGGGTTATGCGGTGTCTTTAAAAGCCAGCAAAGTTTATTACGGTGCCCATTCAGGCGATCATGCTATTTACCCGGACTGCCGCCCTGAGTTCGTACAAAAAATGGATGATGTTTGCCGTATTGCCAATTACGACGCTGTTGAAATTTTCAGCCCGTACTTAAACAATACCAAAATCGACATTTTGACAGACGGTTTAAAAATGGGTCTTGATTACAGCCAAACATGGACCTGTTACAACGGCCGCGACAAAGCCTGTGGTAAATGTGGTGCTTGCCAAGAGCGCTTAGAAGCCTTTGCTTTAAATAACGTTACTGACCCTATCGAATACGAATAACCTTATTTAGAATGGGGCAGGTTAAGTTTAAAAGGCGAGTTTAACTCGCCTTTTTTGATTGTGTTTGTTGAATCAGATTTAACAGTTCTGCTGTGGCAGTTGCATCAGCTAACGCTCTATGATGATTCGTTAAATTCAATTCAAAATGTGCCGCTAAGTTACCGAGCGAATATGACTTAAGCTTTGGAAATGCCTTGCGTGATTCAACTACGGTACATAGCTTTGGCATTTTAAAGCCCTGCCCGATTGCACTGTATTCTTTGCGAATAAAGCCGTAATCAAAATTCACATTATGGGCAACAAATACGCTGCCTTTTAATAGTGAGCGCAGTGTATCAGCAACCTCTTCAAAGCGCGGCGCATCACGAACCATAGCGGCGTTTATCCCCGTTAACTTGGTGATAAAAGCAGGTATACTGCGCTCAGGATTGATTAAACTCGCCCATTGGTTGATTACTTCGCCCGCTTGTAACTGCACAACGGCTATTTCAGTAATTTTATTATTACCTTGTACGCCACCGGTGGTTTCTATATCCACCACACTATAAATACGATTCGGATCATTAAACCAATTTACCGCAACGATATTCACTGCAAAGCCATGTTGCTTTAATACCTCAATACTGACAAGTTGGTTGCGTCTTAGTTTGTCGCCAGGGGCTTTCACTTCTTCAAAGGTGAGCTTATCCCCTTTAAGCACCATCAAGTCTGGATAGCCATCTTTGAGCTGCTTAAAGGTTTTTGTCATTTGTAGTAAATGCGCTTTTAAATTTGTAAGCGGGCTGTGTTTTATTAATACCTCTAGCGGCTCTAACATGTCGCTGTGCCACACGAACACGCTATTGTGGGCTTCATAAAACTGCCCTACGTTTTTGCAAACATATTTATATAAGGCTTCATTACTAGTGAATTTGGCAAGCTTTTGCTCAATTTGTGTTTGTTGCACTGTGTAAAAACAATCAGCCAGCAACACCTTTGGATAAAGGTCAAATTCATTACACGGCGGGTGCGGGGTCTCTATAAAGAGTTCTTGCCAAAACGTTAAGGTAAAGAAGCTCAGCCAAAGATTATTCTCGGTAAAAAATACCGTATTACCAAGCTGTTGATAATGCTCACACACTCCTTGCTCTACATCGCCACGATAAATATCATCAACCTCTAATTGATGCTCTGTATCAATGAGCATTTGTGTTAGGCGTGAGCGTTGTTGCTTATTATATTTACGCTGTAAAAAGTCCTCTGCAAAATACAAAATGCCATCATCTAGTGGGTCTAGAATAACTTGTTCAAGCTTTTGTTCTACCCAGGTTTTATCACCTTGTTTGTAACGCTGGCGAATTGCTAGCTCTTGCGCTTCACTGCTACCTTCACAGTGCTCAAGTAATTCAAATGCAAATGCTAAGTCATGCTCTTTAAGCTGCTTATATAAGCGGATCAGTAATTTGTTTTTGATACTCTGGGCTAATTCATCTTCAGAGCTAATGGCTAAAAGTGCTTGGGCTAAGTTCTGATACTGAGATTCTGACTCGCTTTCTTTGAACTGCATTCGCAGCTTATTTAATTGATAATGCGTTTGTGCTTCGGCTAGTGTTTGAAAACGCGATATGCTCTCATTAACATCACCACGTACTTTTGCAATTCCTAAATCACGCATCACAAAACGATTTTGATGATTTATATCACCACCACTTAGCCGACCGCTATGTAAAAACTCGAAGTATTCATAATACTGACCACGGCTATTGACCACGAACTGACTAAACAACGCCACTAATTCACTGTGGTTACGATCAATATGCTCTTTACACAGTTGGGTCAAGCGCTGTTTACTGGCTGACTTTTTGTAATCAGGATAAGTCGCCATTAACTCATCATTTGCTAATAAGGTTAACAGGGTTGGTTTGGTTAAATGCTCAAGCAATAGATCTAATTCATCGCTGCTAGGATGTGCCACCAGCCCTTGCTGCTTTAGCTTAAAAATAGCACCGTGCAGATTAGGGATCTCTTCATAATTTAATGATGACAAAGCAACGATTTTTGGCTTTCGAGAAAAAATACGTAGCAAAGTACATAAACTTTGCTCATCAAGCTGAAGGAGTTTTTCAAGAAATAACTGCTGCTCTTCTACAAGCAGATGCCTGCACTGAGATTGAATAAATTCAGCAAGCTCAAAGAAGTGACTTAAATAATATTTTGCTGGTAGTTGTGTTTTCATAGCCAAACCTGATACTGTATATAAATACAGTATCAGGTATTAGCTAATTGATTTCAATGTTTGCGGTTATTTAACTTTTAAAATACCCACAATTGCGCAAATTGCGCCCCCGACCATACCGAGCCAAGCTTCAATTGGTGTATCACCACTAAACGTGCGGCTAATTTGCGCACTTGCAGAGTCATAAACGTTATATCCCCATACAGCTAGCGCCACACCAATAACGATTAAAGCAATACCTATAATTTTTCCCATCGTGTTGTTCCTTATTGTTATTAATTTCTTTTTGATAACCTCAGTGTTGCACACATATTAAACGCCTGCAAAGCATTAAGAAATAATCAAACTAAAGGTTATGTTTTGCCCACTTAACGACACCTGAAGTTCAGCGTCAATTGCTTTACTTAACGCTTTGGCAATAGATAAGCCTAACCCAAAGTTATCATTAGAGGTTCTGGCACTGTCTTTTTGCCAGAGTGGATCAAATAACTGGCTCAAATCGTCTTCTGTTAAAGGTACTTTTAATTCATTTTTAACAGAGAATTGCAGCTTATCCTCTTTCGTCAGTAGCGTACTTACAGTTACATCACTCTTGTCGGGGCTATATTGCTTTGCGTTATTTACAAGGTTGGTGATGATTGATTCAAGTGCAAATAAATTACTGACAATGGCAGGAATATCATCTTGAAACTCAAACTTAATTCGCTCTAAATCATGTTTTTCTAAGGTACGTAAAATAACCTGATTTAAATCGCATGCATCTTGCTTTGGGAGTGCTTCATCACTGTACTTATGCAGTAGTAATAAGTTCGACACAATACTCTTTAAACGCTGGCTAATTTTTAGCACTTCGGGTTTAAAGTCTGCCTCAAACTCTTTTTCATTTGGAAAACGAATGGCCACTTCAGCCATATTAATAAGCTCAGCTATAGGCGTTTTTAACTCATGAGCGATATCCGAGGTTAAGCGTCTTTCACGAAAATAAAGCTGGCGGTTTTCCCGTATAAAGGCATTTAAGCTATCAACAATGGGTTGCAGCTCTTTAACAGGCTCTTTTATTGTTATCACTGCATTTTTATCAGCTATACTGAGCTGGCTAATATCCCGGTTTAGTTTATTCAGCGGCGCTAAAGAACTGTCGACCGATTTACGCACAAATAGACGAATGAATACGATTACTGACACAGTAGAGACAACAAAAATAACGTCGATCAGCCATAAAACAAAGTCAACTTCTTCTGATGAAGCCGCATAAGCTAAGGTTATGGGTTGTTGCAAAGAGGTGTTAACGCCTTCAATAAAGTCTTCATCATCGTCTAGGTCTAAAGGCGGTATAAAGCGAGTATAAATAACCCGCCCATTGCGACCATCAGGTAACTCGGTATTGATGATTTTTGTCTCTCCAAGCTTTATTTTCTCTAGAGGTAGGTTCTTTTGTGAGAAAAGGTGCAAGCTTTCTGAACGCGCAAAAACCCCAGACTGCGACCAAATTTGAAAATACTCAGTTTCTGTACTGCCAGAAAACTCAGGCATGAATTGCCCTGAAAAATCAAAATCAATTTCTTCTTCGTCAATATCAATCAATGACATAAGCATGCCAGCTTTTGATTTCAAACCACGATTAAATTCGTTATCAATCCAACTATCAACGGCGATATCGGTAGCAACTAAAATACTCAGCACTAGCCCAGTTATAGTAATCGATAATGTGGTTACTAACTTACTGCGAATTGATTTCATTATTTTCCTTGAATGATATAACCAAAACCACGCTTTGTTTGAATAGGTAACTCGCCACCTGCTGCCCTCACCTTTTTACGCGCTGATGATAGGTGCGCTTCAATGGAGTTTTTCGAAACTAAGTCATATTGCCCAGCAATATAGGTACTTAACTTTTCAGCTGTGATCACTTTGTTTTGATTACTAAACAAGCACTCAACTATTTTATATTCGTTAGGGGTTAAATCGATAACGGTGTCGTTAACTTGCAAAAGTTTTAATTGTAAATTTAAAGCCAAGTTATCAATGCGGATCACATCACTGATTGTTTTCAGGCCGCCGCGACGCATTAAATTTAACAACCTTGCATGCAGCTCATCAAACGAAAATGGTTTGGTCAGGTAATCATCGGCCCCGGTGAGTAGCCCTTTCACTCTGTCTTCTGGTTCTTGTTTGGCAGATAAAATAAGTACACGCACGTCGAGCTGCTTTGCTCTTATGGTTTGTAATAACGTAATGCCATCAATACTGGGTAACATAATGTCGAGTATGATTAATTCGTACTCACCTGTCATTGCCATACTCAACCCTTCAGCGCCATCGCCGGTTTCATCAATAGTAAAACCTAGGTTCTCAAGGCCAATTCGTAGACTACGTCTTAATGACACCGAATCTTCTATAATCAACAATTTCATATGTTACTCATTTAGATAAAAACCGCTTTAGCGTCATCAGCTTACGCTTTAAATCTTAAGATTCACTTAAGATTCACTTAAGATTTACTGAAGTTTTTCTAGTTTAGAAAATATTAAGATTACCATAAGGATTTCTTAAGTTTCGATTCCTAGTATTGCCGTAGTTTCGATTAAGTAAGTACGACTATGACAACAAAACTTTCTGTTTTAAAACCTTTGTTCCGTTTTTCATTAATTTTAATGTCAGTATTTATACTGTCGAGAATAGCCTTGCTTGTATGGCAACACCAAAGGTTAGCTGATGGCGATAGCCTAGCCGTTTTATTAGGAGGCTTAAGAGTCGACTTAAGCAGCTTAGGCTACTTGTCAGCCTTGGCTGTTTTAATGTTAGTCGCTGATGTACTTTTGCGCAGCAAAACTGCTTTTTTTCAGCATGTTTTTACTCTTTATAGCAGTATAGTTGTGACTTTAATCGTGGTTGTAGAGGCTTCGACCCCCGCGTTCATTACCCAATACGATGTACGACCAAATCGTTTATTTGTCGAATACCTAGACTACCCTCAAGAAGTCTTTTCTATGCTATTACATGGCCACCTATTTGCCATGATAAGCACCTTAATTATTGCAACGATTAGTTGTGTGTTTGCGTATCGTTTTATAAATGCAGCATTTAGCAAACAGCAAAATGCTAAAACGGTTAGCCAAGTGGTGATACTCGTTACTACTTTATTAGTTTGCTTAATTAGCGCAAGAGGCACTGCAAGCCATCGCCCGTTAAACCCTGCATTAGTGTACTTTTCAAGTGACTCACTGATTAACTCCTTGGCACTTAATTCAACTTACAGTGTTGCCTTTGCTATTAAGAGTATGGGCAATGAAAAAAATGCCAGTAGTTTATACGGTACCATGCCACGTGATGAGATTTTACAAACAGTAAAGCAAGCAGCCTATAAACAGCAGTTTATCACTGAGAAAATCCCTACCCTTGCCAACAACACACCTTTTAACACAGGCAAACAAAAGAATTTAGTGATCATTTTAGAAGAAAGCTTAGGTGCACGCTTTGTTGGCGAACTAGGTGGCATAGGTGTGACTCCTGAACTAGATAAGCTTTATCAACAAGGCTGGGGGTTTGATAACTTATACGCCACTGGCACACGCTCTGTTCGAGGGATTGAAGCGGTAACAACCGGGTTTCCCCCATCACCTTCGCGCTCGGTGGTCAAACTTTCTAAATCTCAGCGTAACTTTTTCTCTCTTGCTGATGTATTAGCCCGCACCGGTTATACCACCCAATTTATCTACGGCGGTGAAAGTCATTTCGATAACATGAAAAGCTTTTTCTTAGGCAATGGCTTTAGCGATATTGTCGATATTAATGACATACAAAGCCCAGAGTTTATCTCATCTTGGGGAGTAAGTGACGAAGACTTGTTTAATCAAGCTGATATAGAGCTAAGTGAGCTAAATAAATCAAGCAAACCATTTTTCAGCCTTGTGTTTACCTCAAGTAACCACGACCCATTCGATATTCCAGAGGGTAAAGTAACACTGCCTGAAGGCCACGACCCAGAAAACTACAAACGCGATCTAGCAATTAAATATGCTGACTATGCACTCGGTAAATTCATCGCAAAAGCAAAAACGCAAGATTACTGGCAAGACACCGTCTTTTTAGTGGTTGCAGATCATGATGTGCGCGTGTTTGGCTCAGAGCCTGTGCCGCTTAAATCTTTTCACATCCCTGCTGTGATCCTAAATAGTGATATGGATGCAAAGCGCGATACTCGCTTAGTCAGCCAAATTGATTTACCTGTTACTTTGTTGTCGTTATTAGGCGTTGAGCAAGCAACCCCCATGCTTGGTTATGATTTAACACAACAATACCCTGTTGAGCGCGCCATGATGCAGTACTACGACAACTTTGCTTACGTAGAAAATGGTGAAGCCGTGATCCTGATGCCAAACCAAAAAGTGAGCTATTGGCGCTATGACTCTACAAGTAAAACGCAAGTTGCCATCGATAACACAGATAGCAGCGTTGAGCTTGCCAAAAAAGCCTTAGCACACGTCTTATTTAGCAATTTAGCTTATACCGAACAGTTGTATCGCTTACCAAATAAATCGTAGCGATGAGGAATGATTATGAGCATGCAAATTAAACAACTCTTTACTAAAAAATGGCACGTTAGCTACAGCCAATTTGTCTGGCTGGTGTCGTTGTACTTGGTTATTGCATTTAATGGCCTGTTTTTATTTAACATGCTTGAAGCAGCCAGCAAACCTGAACATATCAATTGGTTATTTATAGCAAGCGTACCGTTTTTCTTATTAGCACTGACGGCAATGGTGTTAAGTTGGTTATCGCTAATCACCTTTGTTAAACCCGTGCTTTTAACAAGCGTCGTGGTTTCATCGTTGTTGTTTTATGCAACCTTAAATTACGGTGTTATCTTTGATAAAAGCATGCTGCAAAATATCTTAGAGACAAATTCAGGTGAGGCTTTTTCATACCTTAATGTACAAGTTATCGCTTTTATTACTGTGCTAGGCGTACTGCCTGCTTACTTGTTTTCTCGCTTTGAAATTGTCGGAAACTTTCGTGTTCGTCTTAAAAGCTTTGCGCTTCTTAACGTTACAGCGTTTATTGCTGTAGCTGTTATTGCCGTTCCTTTTTATAAAGATTACGCCTCTGTAGGGCGTAATAATCGTCAATTAACCAGCTACATTACCCCCTTTGCATTTTATACTGCGGGCTATAAGTACCTGCGCGATAATTATTTTTATCCACCTTTACCATTTAAAGTCTTAGATAAAACACCGCACCTATTAGCTAAGCAACAAAGTTCACTGACGATTATGGTGGTAGGTGAAACAGCGCGTGCAGCAAATTTCTCACTGCAAGGTTACGACAAGCCAACTAATCAATATACCCCTAAACTTGGCGTTAAATATTTCAGTGATGTTAGTTCATGTGGCACCGCAACGGCCATTTCTGTACCTTGCATGTTCTCGCGCTTAGACCGCAATCACTATGATTCGCGCATCGCGCAAAGCCAAGAAAATGCCCTAGATATCATTCAACGAAGTGGTGTAGAAGTAACGTGGATTGATAACAATAGCAGCTGTAAAGGGGTTTGTGTGCGGGTAAACTCAGAAACGGTAGAACCAACAAAGAGCAACCCACTTTGTGACGGACGCTATTGTTTTGATGAAGTACTGGTTGAAGAATTAGCTGCAAAGCTTGCCAAAAGTGATGCGAAACACCAACTATTGGTATTACATATGATTGGTTCACACGGGCCAACCTACTATCGCCGCTATCCAGAAAAAGACAGTAAATTTTTGCCTGATTGCCCACGTAGCGATATCCAAAATTGTAGCAGTGAGCAACTCACAAACACCTATGATAATACCATTGCTTATACCGACCTAGTGCTGAGTAAACTTATTAATTTACTGCAAAGCAGTCAGGCGGATGACAAAGCCCTACTGTATGTTTCTGATCACGGTGAATCACTGGGTGAAAAAGGCTTGTACTTACATGGCTTCCCGTATGCGTTAGCGCCTAAAGAGCAAACCCAAGTGCCTATGCTGTTTTGGAGTAATAAACTAGCCGATACCCGCTTTAATCAATGTATCGAACAGCAGCGTAACCATGCTTTTTCGCACGATAACATTTTTGACACCCTACTAGGCTTAACCCATGTACAAAGCACTGAATATCACCCAGAGCAAGATATCTTTAATGCTTGCTCAACACAAAGCTAACGAAATAGAGATTTCATACTATGCAATTTGATAGCACTAACAAACCCATTGGCATTAAACGTATTCGCCTTGCATTCAAAAACTCCCAACGAGCATTCACGTGGTTAGCAAAGCATGAGTCTGCTTTTAAACAAGAGCTGGTAATGTTGGTGCTTGCCATAGCGGTGGTTTTTGTATGGCAGATTAGTCTGTATGAGAAAATTATGCTGCTTGTATCAGTGCTATTTGTGATGTTTGCTGAAGTCGTCAATACGGCAATTGAAGCCGCCATTGACCGAATAGGCCTTGAAATTCATCCATTATCAGGCCTAGCTAAAGACTTAGGATCCGCAGCCGTACTGATTGCTTTAACGATTTGTGCGTTGGTATGGGGCGGCGTGTTTGTTAATAACCTAAGCTAACTCGCTTTTTTATCATCAGGGGTGTCATTACAAAGTGCACAGTGGCGCCCTTTTGATGAATGATATAAACGGGTTGCGATAAAAATGGCCGTGGCAATAAAAGACCAAAGTAGCGCAAAGCCTAACGCGCCCATTGTCTCGTGACCTTTTAGAATTTCCACCATAAATAATAAAATAGCCACTAACGTAAAAACTTTAGTGGTTCTTAGTATCCAAAATTTTGTACTCACAACTTACTCCTTTAAACGAGGCTCCTTAGAAAGAAGAAGTGTAGTACAAAATAAGAAAAACAACCTAAAAAGCTAAAACAGGCTCAGACAATATCTGTACATTATTTCTAAATACCTCTAAAAGCCCCGGCGGTGAGTGTTCAGTGCCAAGCACTATCACATGACAGACATAACGATAGCCATTGTTAGTAAAGGTATAAAAATGATTCCCTCCACTGCCATCAAAGCTTAATGTGCCCCCTGTGATCACAAGGCTTGGCTCATCTTGCATAGATTGATCAATCCCCCATGCTGCATAACGGTACTGATTATCAGCCAGTTCATCGATACGAATTAAATGCTGTTTTGTTTGCCACGTTAATATCGGCTTTATAAATTCACGGAGGCTTTTATGTAATGCTTGTTTTTGCTCGTCAATCAATGCTTCACGTCGTGCTTTTTCTGCCTCTGATTCATAAGGCACAGCCCAAATAGAGCCATCAAAGTCTAACCACAATTTGCCTGAATCAAACATGATGCCGCGCCACCCCATCATCTCCCAATCATGGCGAATATTTGAGTTCACGATTTTTTCGACAAACTCTTTATCAAAAATTTGCTCAAAGTTTTCTATAAGCATTTGCTCATTTTCAATTGCTTGCAGCGGCTCTTTGCGCTGCAGTGGATAATGCACTCGCTTAGCAATGGCAGCTTTATCACCTGCCTTAAATGCCGCAACCACAGGTTTGACAATATTTATGTGCTTTGTTGCGGCAAGACCACTGAATGCCATCAACAAAAGGAATAGATAAACACAGTACTTAAAAAATCTCATTAATTACTCGACCACCAAATCAAACACAACATTGACACTTGCTCTGAAGGTAATCGATTCTTGTAAATACTTACCTTCTGGGACTGTATTAATACGTGAGCCCGTGACCATGATTCGTTCAATATTTGTATTGCTACCATAGCCAAAGTGACTACCTATCTCTTGCGATTGAATACTATACACCCGACCAAGTTTCGCTTCGAATGCGCTTGCAAGGCTACTTCCCTGCTGTTTGGCATTCGCAACTGCTTTATCAAGAGCGGCTTGCTCGTAATCTGAGGCTTTGGTTGATAAAAGTTGAATTTGCTCGATTTGATTGACACCCACTTTAAGCGCAAAGTTTAAAAAGCCGTCCAGAAGGGAGAGTTTTTTAAGGCTGACTTTGACCTTGCGCGTGGCTCGAAAGCCATCTTTAACTTGGTTATCGTTTTCGTCATAGCGCATATTGGGCTCTAAAAATATCCGCCCCGCAGAGATACTTTTCTCGTCTATAGAGAAATTATTTAAGCCCGCCAGGAGTTCATTAACTTGCGCATCGACTTGCTGCTTAGCCTGCACGCTTTCAGCTTTTACCGCTTCAAACTCTAACGTGATGTCAGCCCTATCGGGGGCTGTACGCACAACTGCCTCACCTTTAACAACAATATGACGATTATCCGGCAGACTTGTTGCAGCCATCGCAGAACTTGAACATAAAACTAATGGTAACAGCAATTTAAGCATCGTAACCTCTCCCTAGAAAAAGTTATGATGCCTTGCTACAGCAGGAAAGTATAGTAATGCATACTTTCTTTCGATGTAAAAAAAGCGAGTGATGATAACTCACCACTCGCAAACTCATCGAAGTTAAGATGATAGGAAATAAAAA
Source organism: Pseudoalteromonas sp. CO109Y (assembly GCF_004208935.1). Classification (NCBI taxonomy): domain Bacteria; kingdom Pseudomonadati; phylum Pseudomonadota; class Gammaproteobacteria; order Alteromonadales; family Pseudoalteromonadaceae; genus Pseudoalteromonas; species Pseudoalteromonas sp. CO109Y. The sequence continues at coordinate 67,078 of NZ_SGPD01000019.1, read as the reverse complement.
CTAATCGGCTTTAACTTGCCATCGCATTGTCGACGTAATCTTCGACCATATCGGCAAAATCTTGGTCAACAATACCCAGCTCTGCAAAGCACAGCTCTTTAATCTTAAACCACTCGCTTGAATATTGTTGGTGACGGGCATAGTCTACAGCACTTTCTGCACATTTTAAGATGGCGTACGCCATACGTTGTTGTTCATCATTGTTTTGCTCTAAAAAGTGCGTGTTATGATGATTTAAAATAACGTGACAAAGTGGCTTAGGTAGGTGCCAAGATACCGAGATAAAATAGCCAATCACCGCATGGTCGCACTGATAACGTGCTTGTTCTAGGTCGGTAATCGCATACTCTTTAGCTAAATTTGCTTGCTTGAGAACCTCAACATAGTCTTTAAATTTTAATGCCATAGCCGCAATACCGACATTATGAAAAAGCCCTAATGAATAAAGCTCGTCCACTGGCATTAATGACTTATAACTGTTACCAAGCTGCACACAGGCATTCGCAACTTCAACCGACTCATCCCAAAAGCGCTCTAGGCTAATACAGGCATTGCCTTTAAAATTTTGCTTAAGCAGCGCCAAAGTTACCAACTGGTTAAGCTGATCTAACCCTAAAAACATCGCCGCTTGGCGTATATCACTAATGGTGCGTTGTAAGCCAAACACCGGGCTGTTTATTGTTTTTAATAATAAAGCTGAAAGACTGATGTCTCTTGATATTAGCTGAGCTATTTTATCTAAGCTTGCATCCGATTTTTGCACTTCATCGGCAATTTGGCTCAATAGTTCAGGTTTAGGTGGAATATGAAAACCGCGTTCAAGCGAAACTAGGCGTTGTTCATCTAAGTTGATCATTTGCCCAAGAGCCTCCGTTAATAAGCAACGAGCAATTTAATAGTTTAGATGGGTAAAATACCCTAAGAACTTTGCCTTAGTATTGTTTGAGATCAATGTGTTGCGAAGAAAGGAAATTAATTAGTAAAAAGCTAACACGGCACATTATGGCAGGTTGCTATAATAATATGCCGTCTTTTTGAAGGATTTACTTAGTGAGCAAGTACGCTTAGCCACTCATCAGGGTTTGCTAAAATGAACTCAAATACATCGTTGTTATTTAAAGTAATACGAATTCCATCTGCTGTGATTGGCAAAATACCCGCGCCTTTACCTGAACACTTATCAACGTTATTGATGTGCGCTCGTGGAAGCGTGTATGGACCTAAGCCTAACTCTTTATTAAACGGTTCAAAAACAATCTCTTGCTCAGTAACTAAAAGCTTACCATCCGCTTTTGCGACACCCGATTGAATAGTTGCTATTGATTCTTTGACTGTTTGCGCGTGCATATCCTTTTCTCCACCTAACAAATGAGTGTGGCTTACACTCAATTAAATCATAAAAATTGCGTACCAACTTAAGATACAGCAAGTGCGAAAAAAGTACAGTGCAATTGATTTCAAACTTTTTTATAAAAAAACTTAATTATTCGCTCTAAGTTATTTTTACCTTAGTTGTTAAGGTTTTTTATTATCCTCACAAAAAGTCATTCTGATATAAGCCTTTCTTATGTGAACAAATAAAAATGCGCTATGCTTAAATTAACAGCTAGATAGGTGCGGTAAACAGATGACAAAAGCGTTGCAGCAAACTAAAAACAAGTTGAAAGTGAATGCAATTATCGTGATTGCATTAGTAACGTCACTCACCATTACCTCATTATTCTTTTACAAAAATGTCGACTCACAATGGCATGACTATTCAAAAACCGCCGCACACGTTTATGTACTTCACGACAAGCTCATTCAAAGACTTGGTTATGGTGGCTTTATTCACCATTTTAAAAACCTAGTGCTTAGAAAAAATACAGAACTGTATCTTCCGCCCATTGAAAGTGAACTCACCGAAATAAAAGAGATCCTTGCCAAGCTTGGCGCAATCAAAGAATACGACAAAACTGCACTTACTGACGTTAAAAAAACGGTTATTGAGTATGAAAGTAAAGTCAATATTGTTTTAACGATGATTGCCGATGGCGCAACAAGCGAGCAAATAGACTCTACAGTAAAGGTAGATGACAAAGCAGCACTAAAGGCACTTGCCGCGTTCGAGCAACATGTAAACTTCATACTTAAAGATAAAAGCATCGCCATTGATGAAAACTTCCAAATTGCTTACATCGTGCATGTATTAACGATTATATTGCTCACCAGCATATTGCTTATTTACTTTAGAAAGCTTTCTAACTCTTATAAACAACAGATTGAGCTCACTGAGCGTGCGGTAGAAGGAGCGAGAATAAAATCAGAATTTTTAGCCAATATGAGCCATGAAATACGCACCCCACTTAATGGCATTATGGGGCTGTTGCAGGTTTTGCAACCAAATATTCAAAAACCGAAGAATATAGAAGTTGTTTCTAAGGCGCTGTTTTCTTGTCGATCACTCCTTACCATTATCAACGATATTTTAGATTTTTCGAAAATGGAGGCGAACGAGCTTTCGATTGAACAGGTGGACTTTTCGATGTCGAAGGTCGTTGAGTCAATCAATTCTGATTTTCTGCCGCTTTGTAACGAAAAAGCAATTGATTTAAACATAGATATAGACGATGACGTTGAAGATTTATGGATAGGAGACCCAGTTCGAGTTCGGCAAATTATTTTAAACCTGGTTTCTAACGCCGTTAAATTTACCGAGCAAGGTGGCGTGCAAGTAAAAATAAATAAGTCTTTGCAAAGCCAAAACCAAAAGCAAGGTGTTGAGATAGAAGTGATTGATACCGGCATTGGTATGAGCAAAGAGGGTTTAATGCACCTGTTTAACCGTTTTCAGCAAGCCGATAACAGCATAACGCGGCGTTTTGGCGGGACAGGATTAGGAATGTCGATCACCGCGAATCTTATTAACCGCATGAACGGCACTATTGATGTTGACAGCGCGCTCGGTAAAGGCACCCATTTCACCGTTTATTTACCGCTCAAAGTATCTGAAAAGCAACACTTACATGATAGCTTTACCGATGTGACTGCACCTGACTTATCGGCTAAAACACTGTTGATTGCTGAAGATAACCCACTCAATACCATGATCATCAAGTCAATGCTTGCAGAAACCAACGCTGACCTTCACTTTGCAAAAGATGGTGCCGAAGCAGTCGAGCTATTTAAACAACTCAACCCCATTTTAGTTTTAATGGATATACAAATGCCCACAATGGGGGGAATAGAAGCCTGCTCACATATTCGTAGTATTGATAAAGAGGTGCCTGTTATTGCCTTGACTGCCAACGTGATGAAAGAAAATATCATCGAATACATGAATTGTGGTTTTAATGGCCACGTAGGCAAACCCATTGAAAAACATTTACTATTTAAAGCGCTGCATGATGTGATTGCGGTTAGCCGTGACGAGCTCATAGACTAGGCTTCCCAAGCAGAAAAGTTTTATCTCCACTTTATTTTCAATGACTTACAACTTCACTTCTACGTTTCTCCTGCTGATTCAAAATCGTATAATTTTTATCCAATATTAATTGACTTGGCTAAAAAGATCCCTCATAGTCGAAAAAATCATCAGTACACATTAGACCAAATTATAAAACCAAGTAGCAACTAAAATGCTATCAACAAAAATGTGGAGGAGATGCGTTATGAACCGTAAGTCAAAATTAATCTACCGTATTATGTTGGCCTCTAAGCTTCATAGCCGTAATAAAGAGATATCACTCGATAAACTAAAACAAGGCTGCTGCCTAAGTGACTCTGAATTACTAACCATTATAAAAGAGCTAGAAATTAAAAAACTGATCAGCTGGGATGCCAGTAAATCTACTTTTATGATTTCAGCCTAGCTCGGCATATTTAAACGACAGCTTAGCTTTTTCTTGCTGTCGTTTTACATACTCCCTCACATCCTATTTAATCCTTTAAGTATTTAGCCCCCATCCAAATATAATTAAGCGTAATATTGCTACTTAATCGATTATGTAACCACGCTGTGAATACGTATGCATTTAATTGTAAATATTAGCTCAGGGTATATATTTAGTCGAAGTGTTGTTTTTTCATGCAACACCTTTATTCGACAACAAGGCCTGATATGAATTCATTGCTAACCAAAAGTTTGCTTATTTTATTACTAAGCCTAACTACTGCATGTACACACACTAAAACTTCAAACAGTGCCTATGAGCCCAAACCCTACGTAAAACTGACTCACCCAGAGTGGTCAAAAAATGCGGTGATGTATCAACTCAATACTCGCCAATTCACCAAAGAAGGCACCTTTAATGCAGCACAGCAGCAATTGCCACGCTTGAAAGAGTTAGGCGTTGATATTATTTGGCTTATGCCCATAAACCCGATTGGTGAAGAAAACCGAAAAGGCAGTTTAGGCAGCCCTTATTCTGTAAAAGATTACCGTAAAGTAAACCCTGAGTTTGGCACACTTGAAGACCTTAAAGCCTTTGTGAACAAAGCCCATGATATGGGGATGTATGTCATTTTAGATTGGGTAGCAAATCACAGTGCTTGGGATAACTGGCTTCGATTTGAACATCCCGATTGGTACGACCGAGACTACAAAGGCCAATTTAGACCGACACCATGGTGGGACTGGTCTGACATTATTGATTTTGATTATTCAAAACCTGCTCTACGTGAGTACATGACAGAGTCAATGAAGTACTGGGTAAAAGAAGTCGGTATTGATGGCTATCGCTGTGATGTGGCAGGCTTTGTGCCCGTAGACTTTTGGAATAACGTCCGCCGTGAGCTTGATGACATAAAGCCTGTTTTAATGCTTGCTGAGTGGGAGTCTCGCGATTTACATGCCGAAGCCTTTGATATGACTTACGCCTGGTCATGGTCTGAGCACATGCATAAAATTGTAAAAGGTCATGCTGATGTTAGCGCCCTCTTCGTTTATTACTCATGGAACGAAAGTGCATTTCCAGAAGAAGCTTATCGCCTAGTGGGTGTTGCCAACCATGACACAAATGCATGGGAAGGCACTATGTTCGAAAACTATGGCGATGCACTTGAAGCCGTTATTGCATTATCTGTCGTTGGTGAAGGCTTCCCGATGATTTATAACGGTCAAGAAGCAGGTAACGATAAACGCCTCGCTTTTTTCGAACGAGACCCAATCAAATGGCAAAAGCACCCTATCGGTGATTTATATCAATCATTATTTACACTCAAACATAATAATGAAGCACTGTGGAATGGCCAATTTGGCGGCCGCATGGTGCATGTACCAAACACCGCACCAAAACAGGTACTTAGCTTTGTTCGAGCAAAAGGCAACGATAAAGTATTTGCTGTGTTCAACCTATCGAAAGAGCCTCAAACAGTTAACTTTAACGAGCCATTGTTTTTAGGTAAATACACAGATGCTTTTTCAAAACAGGCAATGGAATTTACTCAAACAACAGAACTTACAATTCCAGCATGGGGATTTAGAGTGTTTGTAGAATAGCTCACCGCCTTAACTTACTCCCCCAGTAACCAAATTTGATCCCATAATTAAAATATGGGGTCTAATAATCAATTAATTACTTTACTAACAAGACACCCATATTAATTTCTATTACTTCACAGAGTTAAACCTATAAAAAAACCTCTAACTAGACACCCAACTTAAAATTTCTCACTTCTCAAAATTATGACTAAACTTAAATTGTTCAACTCATGGAGGAGAAGAGCATGGCAACCCCACGTAGAAACTTAATTAGCGTTTCAAACACGCCTTACTACCATTGTATTTCACGCTGCGTTCGTCGCGCTTATTTGTGCGGGCAAGACCCACTGACGGGTCGTTCATATGAACATAGGCGGGGTTGGGTTGAAAACAAACTACTTCAACTTGGCCGGATATTTTGTATTGATATTTGTGCCTACGCGGTTATGAGTAATCACACTCATCTAGTCCTACACATCAATATAGCAAAAGCTAAGCGTCTAAATAATAAAGCGATTCTAATTAGGTGGCACAAATTATTCAAAAGTACATTCCTATGCCAACGATTCTTAAATGGCGAATTGCTAACACAAACCGAGCTCGCTGCAATTAATGCCAGAGTAAATTTATATAGAGAAAGGCTCAGCAGCATTAGTTGGTTTATGCGAGTTCTTAACGAGGGTATTGCACGAAAAGCGAATCTAGAGGATGAATGTAAAGGACGATTTTGGGAAGGTCGCTTTAAATCGCAAGCCTTGCTCGATGAAGCTGCACTTGCTGCATGCCTTGCTTATGTTGATTTAAACCCAGTAAGAGCAAAAGCGGCTGATTTACCTGAGCAATCTGACTACACCAGTATTAAATCTAGAATTAATGCAGCTCAAAATAATAAGCAACCGAAATCACTTATGCGCTTTGCAGGTAAACCTCGTAAACATATGCCTAAGGGACTACCATTTGAACTCAAGACATATCTGCAACTTGTAGATTGGACAGGCCGTTCAATACGACAAGATAAGCCAGGGAAAATCCCAGAAGATGCTTTACCAATACTTGAAAGATTAAACATTTGTACTGACAACTGGCTTACACTCACAACCTCATTTACACGCTCATTTAAAAATACGGCTGGTAAAGAACAGGCTATATCTGCTTATACAAATCACATGAAACGAAAACGAAGAAGCTCTATTAGCACTAGTCGAGCACTATTTGCCTAAACCGAAACTCGAAAATATTTAGAGTAGCCTTGCATTTGGACTAAGCTTGCCCGAAATCTGGCACTAGTCAGAGAATAACTACAGCATCATGTAAAAAGAACATTCGATTTATAAATAAATTTAGTAAATTAATTTAGAACGACTGGGTAGCCTTATTTAAAGTCAGCTATTAAAAAATCTACTAAAGTAGCCTAAAATGGGTGTCTTTTTAATTTTTGTAACCTGTACCTCACCAGCTGTGTCTCCTTCAATTCAATCATGTGCATAACGACGAAGTTTACATTTTTAATATGGGTGTCTTGATAATTCTAAATAAAATGGATGTCTTGATAAATTGATGAAATTTACATTGTTAATGTGGATGTCTAGATAACTTAGAGAATAAACATACTTAAAGTTAAGTTTAATTAACACAGGAATAAAAGATTGTTTCTAAAGAAAGCTTTAAAACAGAATTTATATGAGGAAAGTCACCCAAAGAAGATTTTGGGTGGCAGTCTTACCAGCCGCATCTCGGCACACACGTCACACGCTGTGGCTGCTCCCTTCCGGGCCTGACCAGGTTCACCTGCTAGTGTTGCGAGAGGACCAATAAGACTACCATTGAGGGCCTTGTTTGGCGCGGGAGGGATTATCTCTACTTTTAGCCTGTTATTCAAGGGGTATTCGAAAAAGAAAGTGCGATTGCATACTTGGTATACAATCGCACTGTAATTAAGGGGGTTATCGCTTACTTTTCAAGTTTAGCTTTAATGTTGCGTAATGCAGCTTTCACTTTTTTCATATTTTCTGGGCCCATACGCAGTAATTGTTTTTGCGCATCAGGTAGGTTTTCCCACTCAGAGTAAGCATATTGATACGTAACTGAGTTGCGAACAAGTGGCATATCACCTTTTGGCTCTGGCGTATCAAGCAGTACGTCAATTGCCTCTTCTAGCGTGCCAGTGAATGCATCACCTTCGTAGCCAATTTCTGCATAAGCTTCGTTGATAAGTGGTTTGTATTCATCGTACATACGAATAACTTGAGCAGCGCTAAGGCTGGTAAATAATTTTACGTACGGCGTATAGCGCTCATAGCTATTTGGGTCGATTGTTAAAATGTCGCCCTCAATAACTTTAAACGACTCTTTAGGACGCTCAACAGGTGCATGGCTTAATGCCACTTTACCTTTTGCGATGTTATCAACATACACAACACCACGACGAATAAGGTCATCGGTCACCATTAAGCTCATCACTTGGTCACTTAGTAACTCATCCATACGAGCAACAACCACTTCATCGCTTTCATTTAACGTTGGTAGTGGCTCAACTTCTGGAACTGGCTCTGGAGTGCGCTCTGGAGCAGTATCGACTACAACTGGTTCTGGCTCAGGCTCTGTCACTTCAGGTTCTGGTTCAGGCTCTTGATACTCAACAACTGGCGCTTCTTCTGCAACAATGTCTTCAACAACTTGCACTGGTTTATCTTCAGGCTTCAATAAAATAAACGCTGCCACACCAGCAACAAGAATAAGCACAACCACCGCAAAAATCAGGTTGTTATTTGATGAACCCTTTTGTACTTCAGGTTCTGACGAATGCTCTGACATAGACACTCCCTTAAAAATAAAACAGATAAAAATACGAAAAAACCATTTAGCCTTGAGCTAATCTTTGCTTCTTCTAGCTTAAAGACTTACAGTTGATAAATAAAGTAAAGACGCACAACTATTTAAATGCAACCATGAGCAGTAAGTTAAAAAAAACACAACACTCTAAAATCGCTTTATTACTAACAGGTGGTGGCGCGCGAGCGGCTTATCAAGTAGGTGTGCTTAAAGCGATAACGCAAAGCATGCCTCGCACAGCACCGCTGCCCTTTACTATTATTAATGGGACATCAGCTGGCGCAATTAATTCCGCTGCATTAGCATGTTATGCATCGTGTGCGCATTTAGCATGCAAAAAACTCGAATGGGTGTGGAAGAATTTTTCGACCTCTCAGGTTTATAAAAGCGATTTTTTAAGTGTGTTTTTGCATATTACTCGCAACATGCTTACGAGTTTTCAATCTGAACATATTAATCACCCACCTGCGAGTTTGCTGAATAATAAACCGCTTAGAAAGTTACTGCACGAAATACTCGATTTATCGCGTATCGAACGAAATTTACATAAAAACTACCTAGATGCAGTGTCGATTACTGCTTCGAGCTATACAACTGGTGACTCTGTCGCATTTTTTCAGTCACTGACACAAAAACCGTGGCGCAGAGCAAAGCGTGAAGGGCAAGCAACCCGCATTAATGTTGAGCACTTAATGGCATCGAGCGCTATTCCGATGGTGTTCCCGAGCGTGAATGTTTATAACCACTATTTTGGCGACGGCTCTATTCACCAACTTTCGCCACTGAGTCCGTCGGTTCACTTAGGTGCTGAAAAAATCTTTATTATTGGTGTTGATGAACCAAAAGAATTGCACCCACCGGGTTACCAGCCTCATTACCCGGGTCTTTCTAATATTGCTGGTCACTTACTCGATAGCGTATTTACCGACACGCTACAGTCTGATTTAGAGCGTTTACAGCGTATCAATCGCACGCTAAGCCTGTTACCTGCCCGCGACAAACACCAAGAGTTAAAACAAATCGAAACTTGCGTGATCAACCCATCGCAAAACTTTAATGCAATCGCAGCTCAGTTTTATGATGACATGCCTATGGCAATCAAACTGTTACTACGCATGATAGGCGTGAAGAAACGTTCGCAATCGAGTTTAACGAGCTACTTACTGTTTGAAAAACGTTATACCCAAAAGCTTATTGAAATTGGCTACCAAGATGGCCTTAAAAAGCTACCTGAAATTCGTAAATTCTTAGAACTGGAGTAGCTAATAGCTACTCCATACCGTCGAGTAAAAATCTCTCTACCCGCTCTACTCGGCGAGGCTTGCCTTGTAACACTAAAATATCACCTGCCAATAAAATAGTTTGTGATGAAGGTGCGTCAATTTCTCGGTCTTGTCGGCGCAGCGCTCTAACCGACACACGGCGCTGCTCAAGTTTAAGCTCACTAATTTTCTGATTAACCGCATAAGCGTGTTCTGGCAGAGCTATAACATGTAAATACTCAAGCCTATCTGAACTTGCCTCTTCGCCATCGAGTTTATCGCCAGTGAAAAAGCCATTTAAAAACTTATAACGATTACGCCGCTCTTTACTTACTCGGCGTATGATCCGTGTCATCGGCACACCAGACATATAAAGTACATGCGAAACCAACATTAGGCTTGCTTCGAGTGTTTCAGGCACTACCTCAGTAACACCAAGCTCTTTAAGCGTTTCCATTTCGGTATCATCGCGCATCCGTACCAGTATTTTCACGTCAGGAGCTATTTGCTTGATGGCATCAACAACAATTTGCGTTTGCTCAAAATCAGTAAAAGTAATAATGACTAGCCTTGCCCGCTCTACACCCGCTGATTTTAAAATATCTTTTTGATTTACATGGCCAAAAATAACTGGCTCACCAGCCGCTTTTGCTTCTTGCAATAAGATAGGGTTACTTTCAACCGCCACGTATTCAATAGCTTCTGGTTTTAAAAAGCGTGCTACGGTTTGCCCAACACGAGAAAAGCCACAGATCACAATATGATTTTGATATAAAGGGCTACTTGTCGCAGGCTGCTGCCAATACTGCCCTGCATGGCTTAAAAGGCCAAGTTTTTTAAGAATAAGCGGTGTTTTTTCAATAAGATAAGGCGTTAGTGCCATTGAAAGTACGCCAACTGCAATTAAAAACGAAGCTTGCTCTGAGCTTATCAGCAAATGCTGCGAAGCAAGTGCAATTAACACAAAGCCAAATTCTCCCATTTGCCAAAGCATAATACCCGCCGAAACCGCATCTTGCTTGCGCTCACCCATCACTTGAGCGGAAATCGCGAGCACCGCAATTTTAAATAGCAATAAGCCAATTAATACTGCGATGATCCAGTACCAGCTATTAAGTACATAAAGCACATCTAACTGCATACCGACGGTAACAAAAAAGAGCCCCATCAATATATCGCGAAACGGCCGAATATCTGCTTCTAGTTGGTGACGATAATGACTCTCACCTAACATCATACCAGCTAAAAAGGCGCCTAACGCCATCGATAAACCAAATAGGTAAGTCAGGCCTGCGGCAAACAAGGCAACCAATAAAGTCGTTAGCATGAATAGCTCATCGGTTCTTACCAACGCTATTTCGCTAAACACTTTAGGCAAAATCCATTTACCTATGCCGAACAATAAAATACATACTAAAGCGCCTTTAGTAAGTGCAAAAGCCAATGCTCCAGCAATTTCTTCAGAGCCACTTTGTGCTAGTAAAGGATAAACAATGAGTAGAGGGACAACAGCAATATCTTGAAATAGCAACACCCCTATTGCCAACTGGCCGCGGCGCTGGTTTAAGTCTCCTGATTCTTTAAGTAACTTAACCACCACCGCCGTTGAAGACAGCGCCATTAAACTGGCGATGGTAAAACTATTTAAAAGGCTGTGCTCTAACAGCAGTAAAATCAGCATAAATACAATGCTGGTCACCACAACCTGTAAGGAGCCAAGACCAAACACAATATTGCGCATTGCCATTAAACGCGGCAATGAAAACTCAAGCCCTAAACTAAACAGTAAAAATACAATGCCGAGTTCGGCAACAAAGTGCATTTCGTGGCTTTGCGCCATCCAGCCAATACCATGACTCCCCGCCAACACGCCGGTGGCAAGATAAGCAAGAATAGGTGGTAAACCAATTCGTTTGAAGAACCAAACAAATAATACGGCAGCGACGAGCAAGCCAAACACTTGAATCAGCACATTTTGCAAGCAATAAACTCCCTTCTACTTGATGATAAAGCTGTACCCTACCTTAAATATAGCAACCATCTGTTTTTCAGCCAGTTTAAAAATGTGGCACAAATCTCGCTAAGTATGAGTATCTAAACACTCCGGGGGGAGAATTATCATGGAAAATGTCCATATTTTGACGCAGCGGGTGTCTGCGCGAGGCGAGTTTCTGCCGTTTTCGGCAGAGCATTACCGAATAAATGAAACAAATAGTCCACACGATTTGGTCGCAAGGTTACAAACTACGTTATCAATCGAAGAAATTTTGACAATTTTTGCCGAACACGCAAAACAACTGATCAATTTATCTGGATTACAGTTCCAATCTGCACTCGGAGTGTCACAAAGTGCTGGCAGCGATACCAGTCAAACACCGTACTCTTTTGATTTAGATATCGAAAGTGAACGCTTAGGGCAGTTAATTTATTTTAGTCAGTTCCCTATGGGTAAAGCGATTGAAGCAAAATTAAAGCAGCTTCATACAGCACTCGTTTACCCATTACGTAATGCGCTTATGTACACCCGCGTATTACGTTTAGCGACTAAAGATGCTTTAACAGGCTTAAATAATCGTAGTCAATTTAATGACAGCTTGGCACAAAAGCTAGAACGTTGCCGCCGTCAGCATCGTCCATTTAGTTTAATGCTGCTTGATTTAGATAACTTTAAACAAGTTAACGATAACTTTGGTCATAAAATTGGCGATGATGTACTGCAAGAATTTGCTAATGTATTACGCACTAGTGTGCGCGGCACTGACTCTATTTTCCGCTTTGGTGGAGATGAATTTGCATTATTAATCGACGACCCTGAATTTACCACTAATAAAGTGATTGCTGATCGCATTATGAGTTTGGTTGCTAACTCAGGGTTGATGGCTCAATATGATGTAACATCAAGTATTGGTTATACGCTCGCCAATAACCAAGACTGCGAAAACGAAGTGTTTGCCCGTGCTGACAAAGGCCTTTATAAGGCAAAAGCAGCAGGAAGAAACTGCGCAAGAGCTTACTAATTGAGTAAAAGCCTAGCATCCCCCGCTAGGCTTTTTTGTTTATAAATTTATAACCAAGTAATACTAACCAAAAACCAGCGAAGAAGCCGCTTAATAAGTAAAGCAAGGCAGCCATGGTGGTAAGGGGCGATACCATCACTAAAGCCAGCGGCGTAAGAACGCCCAGAATAAAGAAAATACCGCCTTTGCCTGACCAGTAACCTAGCAGCAATAATGAGCAAACTAAGCCGCCAGCTAGTGCATAAAAAAGTGTATTTATTGTCAGCTCTGCATAAGCAAAACCGGCAACTACAGCTACTAGCACCGACAACGCAAAGCCAAGTGGTGCCTTATTAACTAGTGATAAACCAACATGTGGTTGTTCACTCATAGATTGTCTCCCAAAGAATTCCATCTTCAACACTGTGCTGCTCACTAATAAAGTAGCCAACTACTTGCACAAGTTGATCGTTATAAAAAATAAGTGGTGTCTGCGCACGTAACCAAGGAGCTACTTTGGCATCTTTAAACCAATGCTTTAAAGTATTTGAACCAGGTTTATGCAACGGTTTTATACGCGCTTGTGGCTTATTAAATTCAACCCTTACTTGCTCATCGGGCTTTGGTTTTCTAATGCCTTTGCCCGCTTTCACTATTAGTTTTCGGCCATCTGTCAGTTCAAAACTTTGTAAAGCAATATTCATCGCTTCAGGTATTACCTGCTCTTTTACAAAGTACCAATGTTGCTGATGCCGACGAACATCGCCGCTTTGCAAACAAATTTTTAACTGGGCATCAGTTTTTGCTGTTAAGCCTTGTTCAATAATTTGCTGTAGCTGATTCTCAGAAGGTAATTGATGGGTAAACTGATTCAGCCACGCACGTACAAGGTTTGCTTGTCTGGGCTTACTAAACCCCGCAATTGCCTCGCAGCTTAAACCACCCTGTGAATTTTGGCAGTGTGTAAGGTCGCTTTGAGTATATTCATCGAGCAGTGATTGCTGCTTTTGTAACAGCCGAATACTGCGCGCTGCACTTTTTTCAAACCCTTGAAAACGCTCCGTTAAAATGGGCAGAACCTGATGACGTAAAAAATTACGGTCAAAGCGTTCATCAATATTTGAGTCATCGGTGATATGGGTAATAGCAAATTCACTGGCAAATTGTTCAATTTGCTCACGAGTGATATTAATCAGCGGTCTAAAACATACACGCCCAGACGCTAACAATCGCGTTTGTGGCATTGATGCTAAGCCTTGCAAGCCAGAACCACGCTTTAGACGAAGTAAGAAGGTCTCAAGTTGATCATTTAAGTGCTGACCAAGCAGTATTACACTATCTGATATACAGTTTTCGTCGAGGGCTTGGTATCTTGCTTCTCTTGCTTGTGCCTCAAGTGATGTACGCGAGCGCTCATAAATTTCAACGTGCACCGCTTTAAATGCGACATCGAGCTCTTCACATAGCGATTGGCAAAATCCTTGCCACTCATCAGCATACTTGCTCAAACCATGATTAACATACACAGCTTCAAGCTTAAGTTCAGAGTGTTGCTGTTGAGCTTGTTTCATTAAATGTAACAATACAACCGAATCAACACCGCCAGATAAGGCAACGCTAAAGCAACTTTGCTGAGCGTTAAGCAAAGGCTGCAATTGTGCTAAAAAATGGTGGTATAAATCTGATGTTTGCATTAAAAACCAATGAGTATACAAGCGTCTGTGTTATCGGCATTATAAAACAAAAAAAGCCGCAAAAGCGGCTTTTTTCAATTTTAAGCTGTGTTTAGCAATAGCCAAACGACATTAAACGTTTGTAACGCTGATCAAGCATTTCATCTAGTGAAAGGCCTTGTAAGTCAGCTAGGTCACGCTTAAGTTGGTTTTTAAGGTTACGCGCCATCGCATCGTAATTACGATGTGCGCCACCAAGTGGCTCATCAATTACGTTGTTGATTAAATCAAGCTCTTTAACACGTGCAGCTGTTACACCCATGGCTTCTGCAGCTAATGGTGCCTTGTCTGCACTTTTCCATAAGATTGATGCACAACCTTCTGGTGAAATTACAGAGTAAGTGCTGTATTGCAACATGTTAACGCGGTCGCCCACACCAATTGCTAATGCCCCACCAGAACCACCTTCACCGATAACAGTACAGATAGTTGGTACTTTTAACGCGGCCATAACTTTAAGGTTACGCGCAATTGCTTCACTTTGACCACGCTCTTCAGCGCCAACACCTGGGTATGCACCTGGAGTGTCGATAAATGTCATGATTGGCATTTTGAAACGCTCAGCCATTTCCATTAAGCGTAATGCTTTACGGTAACCTTCTGGCTTTGGCATACCAAAGTTGCGTTTAATTTTTTCAGCCGTGTCACGCCCTTTTTGTTGGCCAATAACCATCACTGGTTGACCTTCAAAACGTGCAACACCACCTAAAATAGCTGGGTCGTTAGCAAAAGTACGGTCGCCTGCTAGTTCGTCAAATTCCGTGAAAATGCGCTCGATGTAATCACGAGTATAAGGACGCAACGGATGACGGGCTAACTGAGAAACCTGCCAAGCACCTAATTCAGAGAAAATTTTCTCTTTCATTTCAGCACTTTTCTCTTTTAATCGACTGACTTCCTCTTCTAATCCAAGGTCTAATTCGCCAGCGCGGCTTACATTTTGTAATTCTTCAATTTTTGCTTCTAATTCTGCGATTGGAAGCTCAAAATCAAGATAATTGAGGCTCATGCTCTAAACTACCTAATTAATTAAATTCTAGTTCTACATCTTGCGCCGCCATCAGCGATAACTTATGAATTAAGTCATCACTCGGCGTAACACACCATTCGGTTCCTAAGGTAATCTCAGCCAACGCATCCGGACGTTGATAGAATACTTTAATAGGACAAGTACCAAACTTATAAGGTTCCAGTACTTTTTGTAAATTATCGAAGAAGTTCGCCTCGATCTGCACCATATTCAAGGTCATTTTAATCGCTTTTATACGTTTTTCTCGCGCCTCAGCGATGGTGCATATGTCTCTAGCGGTCATTGTAATGCCACCAGAGAAGTTATCAAAGCTGACCTGTCCAGATATTACCAAGATATTGTTTACTTGCAGCAAATCTTGGTACATTTCAAACTGTTCTGGGAATAAGCGTACATCAATACGGGCACTCTTGTCATCTAAAGTTACAAGACCCCATCGATTTCCCTTTTTGTTTATTAAGGTACGGGCAGAAATCACTAAGCCTGCAGCCGTTGACTGCACATCGCGGTTAGTGGGTTGTAAATCAACCAGCCTTCCTGATGTATAATGCTTTAACTCTTTACGATACTGATTAATTGGGTGGCCAGTTAAATACAGCCCTAAAGTTTCTTTCTCACCATCTAGCCACTCATTGTCGGTTAAATCTGTGGCTTTGATAAATGCTTGTTCAACTTCATCTGGCTCTGTGGCAAGTAATCCAAATAAATCTGCCTGCCCTAATGACTCAGCCTTATGATGCTGATCGGCCGCTCGCATGGCATCTTTTAAACTTGCTAATAAGGTTGCACGGCCAGGCTGTGTTTTATCTGGACCAAGTTGATCGAGCGCTCCGGCATAAATGAGCTTTTCAACAACTCGCTTGTTTAAACGCTTTAAGTCAACACGGGCACAAAAATCAAATAAGTCTTTAAACGGGCCACCTTCGCTACGGGCTTCTAGAATAGCTTCAACAGGCGCCTCACCAACCCCTTTAATGGCACCTATACCGTAAACAATCTCACCTTGTAGATTAACCGTAAACTTGTACTCACCGGCATTTACATCCGGCGGTAACAAGGTCAGTTTCATGTTTTCACATTCATCTACCAAGGTAACAATTTTATCAGTGTTATCCATATCCGCCGACATTACCGCAGCCATAAACTCTGCTGGGTAGTGGGTTTTCATCCACAACGTTTGGTACGATACTAAGGCATAAGCAGCTGAGTGAGATTTGTTAAAACCATAACCTGCGAATTTCTCTACCAAGTCGAAGATTTTCATTGCAAGTTCGCCGTCAACTCCGTTATTAACAGCTCCTTCTTCGAAGGTTGAACGTTGCTTTGCCATCTCCTCTGGCTTTTTCTTACCCATCGCACGACGCAGCATGTCAGCGCCACCTAGCGTATAACCAGCCAGTACCTGCGCAATCTGCATTACCTGTTCTTGATAAAGAATGATACCGTAAGTCGGTTCTAGAATGGGTATCAAGCTATCGTGTTGCCACTGCACATCTGGATAAGATAACTCTTCGCGACCATGCTTACGGTCGATAAAGTTATCTACCATGCCTGATTGCAATGGACCGGGGCGGAATAGCGCTACCAGTGCGATCATATCTTCGAAGCAGTCGGGCTTTAGACGACGAATAAGGTCTTTCATACCACGGGATTCTAACTGGAATACCGCGGTGGTTTCGGCGCGTAGCAGTAACTCAATACTTGGCTTATCATCAAGTGGAATAGCGTTGATATCAACCGGCTCTTTACCCTCTCGGGCTAAGCGCTCGTTAGTCATATCAATTGCCCATTGCAAGATGGTAAGTGTTCTTAGACCTAGGAAGTCAAACTTAACTAAACCCGCCGTCTCAACGTCGTTTTTATCAAATTGCGTTACCGGGAATTTACCCTCATCATCACAATAAAGAGCAGCAAAGTCAGTAATAGTGGTTGGTGATATTACAACACCACCAGCGTGTTTACCTGCGTTACGTGTACAGCCTTCAAGGATGCGACACATATCAATAAGCTCTTTGACCTCTTCATCACCGTCGTAGGCTTCTTGTAAACGAGGCTCAACATCAAACGCTTTAGCCAAGGTCATGCCCGGATCGCCCGGTACTAGTTTAGAAATACGATCAACAAAGCCGTAAGGGTGACCAAGTACACGGCCTACGTCACGGATAACCGCTTTTGCAGCCATGGTACCAAAGGTAATGATCTGAGATACCGCGTCACGGCCATAAAGCGCCGCTACGTGATCAATTACCTCATCACGCCTATCCATACAGAAATCGACGTCGAAATCGGGCATTGAGATACGTTCTGGGTTCAAGAAACGTTCGAATAGTAAGTCAAATTCGAGTGGATCGAGGTCGGTGATCTTCAGTGCATAAGCAACCAATGAACCAGCACCAGAGCCACGCCCTGGACCTACCGGAATATTGTTATCTTTACTCCACTGAATGAACTCCATTACGATCAAGAAATAACCTGGGAAACCCATTTGGTTGATTACGTCGAGCTCTATTTTCAGACGCTCATCATACTCGCCACGTTTCTCTTTACGCTCTTGCTCATCTGGGAATAAAAATTGTAAACGCTCTTCAAGGCCATCTTCAGAGACCTTAACCAAGAAGTCTTCAATTTTTAGCGAACCGGTTGGGTAATCTGGTAAGAAGTAAGTCCCGAGCTGCACGGTCACATTACAACGCTTAGCAATTTCAACAGTGTTTTCTAGCGCTTCAGGAATATCGCTAAATAGCTCAGCCATTTGCTCTGCTGTTTTAAGATATTGCTGCTCAGAAAAACGTTTTGGTCTACGTTTATCTTCTAAGGTGTAACCGTCATGGATTGCCACGCGGATTTCATGGGCTTCAAAGTTTTCTGGTTTTAAAAACACCACTTCGTTAGTTGCCACTACAGGTAACTGCTCTTTTGTAGCAAGCTCAACAGCTAGGTGTAAATAGTCTTCTTCTAACGCACGTTCCGTACGAATAAGCTCAATGTAATAATGATCGCTAAAATGTTGCTTATAAAAACTAACAACCGATTCAATAAGCCCAGGGTTACCTTTTAATAGGGCTTTACCTAAGTCGCCATCTTTAGCGCCAGATAATAAAATTAGGCCATTTTTGTGCTCCACCAGCCATTCACGGTCAACCACCGGGCGATGAAATAAATGTCCACGCTGGTACGCTTTAGAGATCAATAAAGTAAGGTTCTTATAACCCTCGTTATCTTTCGCTAAGATGGTAATTCGGCTAGGTTCATCTTCAAATTCAGGGCTTCTTAACCAAAAGTCTGCGCCGACAATAGGCTTAATACCAGCGCCATGGGCAGCGCCATAAAAACGCACCAAACCACATAAGTTCATCTGATCGGTGATAGCCAACGCAGGCATTTGCAGCTCTTCTGCTTTAGCGACAATTGGCTTAGTTTTAGCTAGGCCATCCACCATTGAGAAATCTGAGTGAACACGTAAGTGAACAAATTGTGGCGCAGGCATTACAGTTGCTCTCCTTTTAACGCCAAAATGCGCTGAACAGGTTTAAAGCTTTTACGATGCTCTGCAATAGCACCGTATTGTTCAAGTGCTGCAAAGTGTGCCTTAGTTGGATAGCCTTTATGGCCTGCAAAACCATAATCAGGGTAACGCTTATCAAGCTCAATCATTTCTTCGTCACGAGCAACTTTCGCTAGAATAGATGCCGCCGAAATCTCTTCAACTAGGCTATCGCCTTTTACTACCGCCTGTGCTGGCACAGTTAATTGGCTAGGCACACGGTTACCATCAATAAAGACAAACTCAGGCTTTACGCTTAAGCCTTCAACCGCGCGGCTCATCGCGAGCATGGTGGCATGCAAAATATTTAACTCATCAATCTCGCTTGGACTACAACGACCAATAGCATAGCACAGGGCTTTTTCTTTTATTTCTGCCGCTAATAATTGACGTTTTTTGTCTGATAACTTTTTAGAATCTGCTAACCCTGCAATAGGCTTATTTGGGTCAAGTATTACCGCTGCGGTAACAACATCACCCACTAATGGACCACGGCCAACTTCATCTACACCAGCAATATAATTAACATTCGGTCGTTCAATTTGCATTTAGTAACTCCGCGACTGCTGCTGCAGCTTGTTCATTGGCATTTAATCTAATGTCTTTATGTATGGCTAAAAAGCGCGCTTTAAGTTCGCTGTTATCGGTATTCAACATAGGTGTTAACGCTGCTGATAGGTTTTCAACATTACATTCAGTTTGTAAGTATTCTGGAACGAGTTCTTCATCGGCTAATAAATTAGGCAACGAGAAATATTTAATGTTAAAAGTGAATAAGGTTTTGAAAATCCAGTAACTCAGTGGCTTAATTTTATAACCCACAACCATCGGCTTTTTGTACAACATACCTTCAAGCGTTGCGGTTCCTGAGGCAAGTAAAATGGCATCAGCGGCTTGCATTGCAAGATTTGACTGACCATCCAATAATTGCAGTTTTAGATCAGGGGCTGTTTTTTCTAAAATTTCACAAAACTGTGCTTTTCGTTTTTCATTGACTAACGGCACCACAATTTTAAGGTCAGGGTTTTGCGCTTGAAGTTTAGCCGCTGTTTCAATGTAGGTTTCGCTTAAAAGCCCTACTTCAGAACCACGACTACCTGGTAGTAACGCAAGTACTTTATCAGTTTGTGCTAAACCTAGTTGGTTACGAGCCTCGGTTTGGTCGTGCTCAAGGGCAATATCATCAGCCAGAGTATGACCCACAAAGGTACAAGGTACATCGTGCTTATCGTAAAAGGCTTTTTCGAACGGTAATAATGCAAGCACTAAATTAGTGGCGGCACTGATTTTATGAATACGTTTTTCGCGCCACGCCCACACTGACGGGCTAACATATTGTACTGTTTTAATACCCGCCTCTTTTAACGGTTTTTCGACACGTAAGTTAAAGTCAGGGGCATCAATACCAATAAATACATCTGGTGGGTTGTCGATAAAATGCTGCACCAATTGTTTGCGTATTTTTAGTAGGCGCGGTAATCGGCCAAGTACTTCAACTAGGCCCATTACAGATAATTCGTCCATATCGAATAATGTTTTACAGCCAGCCGCTTGCATACGCGGGCCTGCAATCCCTTCAAATATGGCATCCGGAAAACGGCGTTTAAGTGCTTTTACTAGCCCTTCACCTAAAATATCACCTGATAACTCACCTGCCACCAAGGCAATACGTAACGGCTTTGTTTGTTCTTTCATTCGTTGATAATTCGCAACTTTTGGCACTAATAAAAACGAGTTTACCGTGTTTTAGCAGTCGGATAAATGTCACAGAGTTAATAAATACTAGAAATCGAAATTAGCCTGCCTACTTGCTCATTGGTTGAGCATCTATTTGCGCGGGTAGCCTGCAGGTTTACTGGCCACTATCTAAAAAGAGCTTAAAAAAGAATAAAATAAGCCATAGCAAAACGGCTTTTTATAACGATTAAATATTTGAAACTTTAGAGCTTTATCTCTAATCTGTAGAAAAGGTGAGCAGGACTTATTCATCTTTATTTCGTATTTTCCTATTGACTAAAATGAATACAGGTTTAATATTCACGAAGTTTCAATAATTACTGAAACTTTGTAATCAATATTTGTCGTGTCTACCGCACCCGCTAACAAGGAGCTAAACAATGATAGATGAAACATTTGTGGATCTATCGCGATTGCAATTTGCAATCACTGCCCTATTTCACTTCCTATTTGTTCCCCTTACTTTAGGTATGACGTGGATTTTAGTGATCATGGAATCCGTTTACGTGATGACAGGTCGCGAAATTTATCGTGATATGACTAAGTTCTGGGGTAAGTTGTTTGGTATTAACTTTGCGATTGGTGTGGCGACAGGTCTAACCATGGAGTTTGAGTTTGGTACCAACTGGTCTTATTACTCTCACTATGTGGGCGATATATTTGGCGCACCGCTAGCGATTGAAGGCTTAATGGCTTTCTTCTTAGAATCAACCTTTGTCGGTATGTTCTTTTTAGGCTGGGAGCGTTTGAGTAAACGTCAGCATCTAGGTGCTACCTTCTTAATGGCATTAGGGACTAACTTATCTGCGTTATGGATTTTAGTAGCAAATGGTTGGATGCAAAACCCAGTCGGTGCTGAATTTAACTACCAAACCATGCGCATGGAAATGACTAGCTTTGCTGAATTGGTATTTAACCCTGTTGCACAAGTTAAGTTTATTCATACCGTATCAGCAGGTTATGTTGCAGCATCTATGTTTGTACTTGGTATTAGTAGCTGGTACATCTTAAAAGGTCGCGACCTTGCTTTTGCTAAGCGTTCGTTCTCGGTTGCTTCAGGGTTTGGTTTAGCGTCTATTCTTTGTGTTATTTTACTTGGTGATGAATCTGGATACGAAGTTGGCGAAGTGCAAAAAGTCAAACTCGCAACCATAGAAGCTGAGTGGCATACCGAAGAAGCCCCTGCCGCATTTACTTTGGTTGGTATTCCTGACTCAGAAGAACAAGTCACCCATGCCGCTGTAAAAATCCCTTATGCACTTGGCATCATTGCTACTCGCTCTATTGACGAGCAAGTAACGGGTATTAAAGATCTTGAAAAGCAGCACGAAGAACGTATTCGTAACGGTATGATTGCATACGAATACTTAGAAAAGCTTCGCGGTGGTGAAGACACCCCAGAAAACATTGCAAAGTTCGATACCTTAAAAGACGACCTTGGCTATGGCTTGCTACTTAAGCGCTACACCCCTAACGTGGTAGATGCAACTGAAGAGCACATTCAAAAAGCAGTGAAAGACTCAATCCCTCAAGTCGGCCCTATGTTCTGGTCATTTAGAATCATGGTTGGCTGTGGCGTGATCATGCTTGGTGTATTTGTTCTCGCGTTTTATTACAACGCACACCGCATTATTGAGCAAAAGCGCTGGTTATTATGGGCTGCGGTATGGAGTATTCCTCTGCCTTGGATTGCCATTGAGTTTGGTTGGATTGTTGCGGAGTACGGCCGCCAACCGTGGGCAATTTCGGAAATATTACCGACCTTCTTGGCAACCTCGTCACTCACGGTGAACGACTTATTGATTAGTATTACTGGTTTCTTAGTTTTCTATACAGGTCTTGCTGCTGTAGAAGGCTGGCTGATGCTGCGCTTTATTAAACAAGGCCCAAGCTCACTTCATACCGGTAAATATCACCATGAACTTGCTAAAGCGGATTCACTTGCAAGCCAAGGAGCTCAGTCATGATTTTTGATTACGAAACACTAAAACTAATCTGGTGGCTGTTAATTGGTGTCTTACTGATTGGCTTTGCAGTGACCGATGGTATGGACATGGGTGTGGCAATTTTGCTTCGCCTAGTTGGTAAAACCGATGTTGAACGCCGTACAGTTATTAACACCATTGGCGCTCACTGGGATGGTAACCAAGTTTGGTTCATCACCGCTGGGGGTGCACTGTTTGCAGCTTGGCCTATGGTATACGCGGCCGCTTTCTCTGGTTTTTACTTTGCTATGATGCTGGTGTTATTTGCGTTATTTTTCAGACCGCTTGGTTTTGATTATCGCTCAAAAATAGATTCACCGCGCTGGCGAAACAACTGGGATTGGGGCCTATTTGCTGGCAGCTTTATTCCCGCTTTAGTATTCGGTGTGGCATTTGGTAACTTATTACTGGGTGTGCCTTATCATATCGACGACCTATTGCGTGTTAGTTATCAAGGTTCATTCTTTGCGTTATTAAACCCATTTGCCATTGTTGTTGGCCTAGTGAGTGTACTAATGCTGGTTGGTCACGCAGGTATGTGGTTACAACTTCGTACTGATGCTGAGGTTGCTAAACGCTCAGCACAATATGGTCAATATGCACTGATGGCGTTTATTGTGCTGTTTGCCCTAGCAGGTGTGTGGGTATCGCAAATTGACGGTTATAAAATCGTTAGCATGGGCGATACCCAAGGCTTTGCAAACCCGCTTGCTAAAACAGTAACGCAGGCACCGGGTGCATGGCTTGATAACTATACAAAAATGCCATTAACCATGCTGTTCCCTGCCCTTGCATTCGTGATGGCGGCACTGGCAATTGTATTATCTAAATTACAAAAACCAGCAATGGCATTGGCTGCGTCAAGCTTAATGCTTGCAGGCGTGATTTTAACAGCGGGTATGTCAATGTTCCCGTTTGTGATGCCTTCGAGCAACAACCCAAATATTAGTTTAACTATGTGGGATGCGGTTTCGAGCCATATGACACTTAACGTGATGTTTATCGCTGCGGTTATTTTTGTACCACTTATTCTTATCTACACAACATGGTGTTATGTGAAGATGTGGCGCAAAGTAACGATTAGTGAAATTGAAAACAACACTCACGGTAGCTATTAAGGAGATTTAAATATGTGGTATTTTGCCTGGATTTTAGGTGTTCTATTAGCCTGTACACTTGGGGTGATCAACGTAATGTGGTACGAATTTCACCAACATAAAGATTCGATTGCTGATGATGAGCTAGAGCTGTACGCGAGACTCAAAAACACCGATGACAACTAAACCCCGACCAAATCGCGCGCAGCAGCAAACGCTGCGCGCTTTTTTAAAGCAGTATAGCCAGTCCGCTTCAGGGCTTCTTAAATTAAGCATTAGTCTGGGCACACTCAACGCCCTATTAATGATTGCCTCTTGTTATCTTCTTGCAAACGCGACTCATCAAGTCATGTTTGAACAAGCAAACTTGCAAGCCGTAAGCCCATTATTATGGCCGCTGGCAGGGCTAATTTTAGTTCGTGCTTTGTTGGTTACGCTAAGTGAACGCGTAAGTAACCTCGCCGCATTAAAAATAAAAAACGTGATGCGTAATACACTGCTAGAAAAGCTAAGCAAACTTGGGCCGGCCTACAGTGAACAAAAAGGGCACGGCGCAACACTTAACACCTTACATAATGGGGTGGAAGCACTGCATCAATATTACGCCAACTACATTCCGAGTGTGGCTTACAGTGCGCTTATTCCATTAGCGATATTGGTGGTGATTTTTCCAACCGATTACAAAGCTGGCCTCATATTCCTTTTAACAGCCCCGCTTATCCCCTTTTTTATGATTTTAGTGGGCCATAAAGCGGAGCAGTTAAACCAAGAACGTTGGCAACAACTCGCGGTACTTGGTAATTACTTTTTTGACCGATTACAAGGACTGACTCAACTCAAGCTCTTTAATGCAACCAAGCGTGAGCTAAATAGCATCAGTCAGATTTCTGATGATTACCGCGGTGCTACTATGGGTGTATTGAAAGTCGCCTTTTTATCGTCTTTCGCCCTTGAGTTTTTAGCCACCATTAGTGTGGCACTTGTTGCCGTGATCATTGGCTTTAGATTGTTTTTTGGTACGCTCGATTTTGCTACTGGATTTGTAGTGTTGCTACTGGCCCCTGAGTTTTACTTACCACTTCGACAAATGGGCACTCACTATCATGCAAAACTTGAAGGGATCAGTGCCGCTGCTGATATGGTCGACATAATCAATCAAAGCGACGCTGATGAACATTTGGGTACATCTAAACTTGAGTTACCGATAAAAGATATACAGCTGAAAGCACTTACCTTTCACTACCCTGAAACAAACGAAGGGGTAACTGATATCAACTTAACCCTGCCAAGCACAGGCTTAATTGCCTTTGTGGGTGAAAGTGGCTCGGGTAAAAGTACCTTGTTTGATTGCCTATTGGGTTTTCATCATCAGGCCAATAGTGCCATTAGCATTAACGGGCAACCACTTAGTGATACTGCATTGGCTGATTGGCAAGCACAGCTGGCGTGGATCCCACAGCAAGCCACGTTATTTTATCGGACCGTTGCAGAGAACCTGCGTTTAGCTAAACCTGATGCAAGCCAAGCAGAACTCGATGAAGCAGCGAGTAAAGCAGGTGCACTTGAATTTATTACAGCCTTACCTGATGGCTTTAACACCTTGCTCGGTGAACAAGGAGAAGGCCTCTCTGGAGGGCAAAAGCAGCGCATAGCCCTTGCCCGTGCATTTTTGAAGAATGCCCCGGTGCTGATGTTAGATGAGCCTACCGCTCACTTAGACAGCCAAACAGAGCATTTAATCAATCAAGCGATCCGAGAGTATGCAAAAGATCACTTAGTGCTAGTTATTGCTCACCGACTGAATACGGTTAAACACGCCGATAATATTTACGTTATGCAACAAGGTCACATTGTTGAATCTGGTCAGTACCAGCAACTGACTGAGCAAGCAGGCCTATTTGCTAAATTGGTGAGTCAAGGTGACGCCCATGCATAACTTTATACGTCTATTAAAACTGTGCAAACCTCATACTGGCATGTTGCTTTTAGGGGCTTTTTTAGCAAGCTTAACGGTACTCGCTAATGTGGGCTTGCTCGCTATATCTGGGTGGTTTTTAGCAGCTATGGCAGCGGCGGGCATTGCGGGTGTGCAGATGAATTACTTTACCCCAGCTGGAGTGATCCGCTTTTTAGCTATCGTGCGCACAGCGTCTCGTTACGGTGAGCGGATGATAACTCATAATGCTACCTTTTTATTGCTGAGCGAAATTCGCGTAAACATGTTCAAGACTCTGAGCCAACTGAACAATGTTGACTTAGCAATGAGTCGTAGTAGCGATTTATTTAACCGGCTACAGAATGATGTAGATGCGCTGGATAAATTCTACCTCAATGTGCTGCTGCCGATTATTGTCGCCTTGATCAGCATTCCTATAGTAATGGCCTTCATGGCCATGTATAACGCTGAGATTGCATTAGTTTGCTTTACTTCACTGATGATTATTGGCGTGCTGCTTCCCGCATTGTTGAGCCATAAGCTTCACCAACAAGCGGATACCGAAACCCAACTTTCAGCCGAGTTAAGAGCTGAACTTGCCGATACACTATCAGGTGCCAGAGAGCTTGCTGTCTATCAAGCACAGGCGGCGCAATTAGCGCATTGTGACTCACTCAGTAAACAATACAACAACCAGCTCTATAATCGCCACAAAGCCGTGGCAAACAGTAATGGTTTAAGCACTTTGGTGATCCAACTCACCATGCTGGCCAGTGTATTTATGATAATTCCACTGGTTGCAATGGGGACTATGAAAAACGTTGAACTGGCGATGCTCGCGTTATTTGTATTAGCAAGCTTTGAAACCGTGCTCACCCTACCTACGGCATTTATTGAATTGCCACTTACTTTAAGTGCCGCAAAGCGACTGTTTGATCTTGAAGATAAACACAACAGCTTAGCCGAAAAGCCAAACAACTTAGATGATCAGCTAGCAAACCAATTAGCTGACAAATCAGGGCTTGGTCTTGAGCTAAGCGAGGTCAATTACCAATACTTGGGGGCAAAAAGTAAAGCCCTTAGCAATATCAATTTTGCGATTACACCCGGCAGTAAAGTTGCTCTAGTCGGTGCCAGTGGCAGTGGCAAAACCACTCTAGTTAACTTACTCACGGGCCTTTGGCCGCTGCAATCAGGCTCATTAAAGCTCACCACCAAGCAAGATAACTTTGAACTTGAAAGCTTGAGCACTGCAACACGCTTTAAGCAGCTAACGATAGTTGCCCAGCAGCATCATATTTTTGATAGCACGCTACGTGAAAATCTTCGCTATGCAGCTTTTGATGCGACAGATGAAATGCTTATTGAGGCCTGTGAACACGCTGAACTTGGCTCTTGGCTTAAGAACTTAAAAACCGGCCTTAATACCCGCTTAGGAACAGCAGGCAGAAAGCTTTCTCATGGTCAGTCACGTCGTATTGCCATTGCCCAAGCTCTATTAAGGCAAGGTAATTTAATCATTCTTGATGAACCAACAGAGAGCCTAGATAATCACACTAAGCAAAACTTGCTGACTACACTTGAGAAAATATGGGCAGATAAAACCATGCTGACCATTACCCACGACCCAGCAATGCTAAGCCGTGTAGATAAGGTTATTTGGTTAGAGCAAGGACAAGTAAGAGCCCTTGCAAGTCATGCTGAATTAATGGCTAATGAAGCCGACTACGTAGAGCTTATTACCCGTTTTTAATCGAGCTGCTCAACGGTGACGTCAATCACACCTTGCTTGACTGAGGCAATTTGTGAAAACGCCTTTTTTGATAAGTCGATAATACGACCGCGGATAAATGGGCCGCGGTCATTAATGGTAACAATCACACTTTTATTGTTAGCAATATTAGTAACTTTTACTCTGCTGCCAAAACCAAGCGTTTGATGAGCCGCGCTCAATGCCTGTTGATTAAACACCTCACCACTTGCTGTCGTTCGGCCATGATATTTATCAGCGTAATAACTGGCTTTGCCTTTTTCTATTGCTCCTTTAGATACCGAAGGCGCACTACTACAACCACTTATAATTAAGCTTAACAATGCAAAAATGATGAGATTATTCATATTACTAGATCCTTTTTTGCCATGAAGATAGCAAGCACTGACTTAGCAAAACCTGAACTATAACAACTTACCTAATTAAGCGAATGAGTATAAAAACAAAAAAGCCACCTTAAGGTGGCTTTTATAGAAGTTCGCTTATGATTAGCGAATAATTCCGCGCTCAGAGCTTTTCACAAAGTCTATCATCAGCTGAACAGCTGGGTACTTCGCAGCATCTTCACTTAGCTCAGCGATTGCTTCTTCAACACCTAAGCTCTTACGATAAAGCGTTTTATATGCACGGCGTGTTGCCATGATTTCATCGCTTTCAAAGCCACGGCGTTTCATGCCTTCAGTATTGATTGCTACAGGGCCAGCCGGTGTACCAATTGTAGTTACAAATGGCGGCACATCTTTATTAACGCCTGAGTACATACCAACAAAGGCATGTGAACCAATTTTACAGAACTGGTGAACACCTGAGTTACCTGCAAGGATCACCCAATCACCTACGTGTACGTGGCCAGCAACAGAGGCATTGTTAGCAAAAATAACGTTATCGCCCACTACTGCATCATGTGCAACGTGTGTGTAAGCCATAAATAAGTTGTTGCTACCAATTTTAGTTACACCTTGGTCTTGAATCGTACCACGGTGAATTGTCGCACACTCACGGATCACGTTGTTGTCACCAATGATCAGAGTCGTTGGCTCATTCGCGTACTTTTTGTCTTGGCAAGCTTCACCGACCGAAGCAAATTGGAAAATATGGTTACCAGAACCAATCGTCGATGGGCCTTTTACAACCACATGAGATTCGATGATACAGTTATCACCAATAGTTACATCGTTACCGATATAGCTGTAAGGGCCAACTGATACGTTATTTCCAAGTTTTGCACCTGGTTCGATTATCGCCGTAGGATGGATCACTATTAAAACTCTCTTCTCGCACACATGATTTCGGCAGTACACACTACTTTGCCGTCAACTTTTGCTTCTGCTGCAAATTTCCATATATTGCGGCGCTCTTTTACAAACTCTACATGCAAATGCATAGTATCGCCAGGTAATACCGGCTGTTTGAATCGCGCATTGTCGATCGCTGCGAATAAATATAGTTCGTTATCGCTACGATTTTCAACTGTCTTAAAACCAAGTAAGCCAGTTGCTTGAGCCATTGCTTCTAAAATCAACACACCTGGAAAGATAGGTTGATTAGGAAAATGACCCGTAAAAATAGGTTCGTTCACTGTTACATTTTTAATAGCATGTAACGACTCGCCTGGCGTGTAATCAAGTACACGGTCAACAAGTAGCATCGGGTAACGATGCGGAAGTAAACTCAAGATATCCTGGATATCAAGACTATTTAATTCATTTGCCAAAATAGCATCCTTATTTGTCTTCAATATTGAGTGACTTAGTCAGTGACTCAAGTGCTTTAATGCGGTCTTTCATATCGCCAAGGTTACGGATATGGGCAATACTACGTCGCCATTCTTTGTTGGTTAGATGTGGCAAGCCTGAAGAATAAATTCCAGGTTCTGTGATTGCCTTAGTCACCATACTCATGCCGGTGATTATAGCACCATCGCATACACTAATGTGACCATTAATTGCAACCATACCGCCAATCTGACAATTCCTACCGATCACTGTGCTGCCAGCAAATACCGTACAACCAGCAACCGCTGTACCCGAACCGATCTCGACATTATGCGCTATTTGACATTGATTATCGATAATTACATTACTATGGATGATAGTATCGTCTAGCGCACCACGGTCAATCGTAGTAGACGCGCCTACCTCAACCTTATCACCGATGATTACTCGGCCAAGTTGCGGTATTTTCACCCATTCGCCACGCTCGTTAGCGTAACCAAAACCATCACTGCCCACTACCGTATTCGCTTGGAATAAACAGTCGCTGCCAATCTCTACTTCATGGTAAACGCTTACATTTGCCCAAAGCTTAGTGCCTTGGCCAATTTTTGCGTGCTCACCAATAAAACAGCCTGGGCCAATCTGCACATTGTTTGCAATTACAGCGCCCGCTTCGATCACCACATTGGCGGCGATCGCGACATTATCGCCAATAGAGGCTGAATCGTGAATGACTGCACTTGGGTGAATACCCGTCACTGCTGAGCGCGGTGTGGTATCCATTAGCTGAGCAAGTTTGGCGTAACAAACATAAGGATTAGCAACAATGAGCTTATTACCCGAAAAGTACTCAGCATCTGCTGGTGATAAAATCACCGCACTTGCTTGAGTATCTTCTAATTGCGAGCGATATTTCTTGTTCGCTAAAAATGCAATATGCCCATGTTGGGCATTTGCAAGTGTAGATATTTTTTTAATCTCTGTGGCGCCGTCACCTTGAAGGTCAGCGCCCAGAAGATCCGCTATCTGCGAAAGCGTGTAGTTTTGCATATATGATTTCTATTGCTTACTTACTTTTTCAACAACTTTGCTTGATAAGTCATCGACAGTTTTAGGGTTAACATAAATCGTTGTTTCTTTAACTTTAACTTCATCGAATTTGCCAGCTTTCGCTACTTCTTCGATTGCATCTAAGATTAGCTTTTGAACTTTAGCTAGTTCTTGGTTTTGACGCATTTTGATTTCTTGCTCTAAAGGACGACCTTTTTCAGCAAGTTGCTGCTGCATACCTTGAATCTTAGTACGTAATTCTTCTTTTTGCTTATCGCTCATCGTTGTTGCTTCACGCTTGAACTTTTCAGCTTCAAAACGGATATCACCTTGAAGTTTTTCTAGTTCTTGACGACGCTCTGAGAATTCAGCTTCTAAAGTTTGCTCTACTTTCGCCATTTGTGGGATTTGCTTGTAGATTTCTTGCATATCAACGATACCTACTTTGTGCGCGAATGCGTTAGTAGATAGACCCATAGATAAAGTAGCAAGTAGTGCAAAAGCTGTTGATTTAATTGATTTATTCACGAAAAAACTCCTTTAGAATGTATTACTAATGTTAAAGCTGATGGTCTTCGTATCGTCATCTTCTTCTTTTTGCAATGGATACGCAAAACTGATCAGCATTGGACCCATCGGAGAGATCCATTGTAGAGAAAGACCGGTTGAAACCCTAAAGCGCATCGGATCTGCATAGTCATCCAATTTTGCACGCTCGTCTGTTGAAAGGTTTTGATAACGGTCAATATTAAACTCTGTATCCCATACGTTTGCAGCATCTACGAAGAAGCTAGTACGTACAGAGCTGGTGTTTTCTTCATCTAAGAAAGGTGTTGGAACAATAAGCTCCATCCCTGCTACCGCTTTGGCGTTACCACCAATTCGGCCTGCTGTGTAAAGTTGGTCAAACTCTGATGCACCACCAATGCTACCTGTTGTTGTACCATCAGGTAATGGTGTACCAGGAATGCTTTGCGGAACACGTGATACAGCACGTGGTAAGATCGTATTACGGTCAAAGCCACGTAGTTCCATTTCAGTAATTCTGAAGAACTCTTGGAACGGCAGTGTTTGGTCATAACCATTGGTTGTACCGTAACCATTACCGTAACCAAGTGCCGCACGCGTTGAGAACACCCAGCGGTGGTCATTACTGATTGGCCAGTAGAAACGCGAGTCATAATTTAGTTTAAAGTACTGTAAATCAGAGTTTGGCGTTGTCGCAGTTAAGTTAAGAGATTGGCGCGAACCTGCTGTTGGGAATAAACCACGGTTAACAGTTACACGTGACCAACCTGCACTTAACTCGTACTTAGTAAAGTCAAAGCCTGCGTCTGGATTTTCAGGGTCTAAGAATGTTTCACGAATAACACGTGTTTGCTCATATTCTGCAATATCAGACAGCTCTTCTTGCACCCAACGAACACCAAAGTTAATACGGTTTACTGCATCGATTGGGAAACCAATGTTTGTACCAATACCATAACTCTTCGATTTATAGTCGATTAGGCTGAATTTACTTGCATCATAGTTACTGTAGAAGATGCTACTACCTTGCGATACACCATCTGGCGTAAAGTAAGGGTCAGTATAAGACACACTAATACGCTCAGAACCACGTGAAGTATTGATGTTAAAACCAATTTGGTTACCGGTACCTAAGAAGTTTGATTCACTCACACCAATGTTAAATTGCAGACCCAAGTATGAACCATAAGCAAGGCCTGCGTTAAAGCTGCCCGCAGATTGTTCTTTCACAGTAAAATCTACATCAACTTGGTCATCTACGCCTGGTACTGGTACAACATTAAAATCAACGCTTTCCATGTAAGGTAAACGCTGGATTTGCAGTTTAGAGCGCTCAAGGCTTTGGTTTGATAACCATGCACCTTCAAGCTGTGTCATTTCACGACGAACCACTTCATCAGAAGTATTTTGGTTACCGCCCACAATGATACGACGAACATAAACACGTTTGCCCGGATTAACAGAAAGCGTTAATTGAACTTCTTTGTTTTCGTCATCAATCTCAGGGATGGTACGTACTTCAGCATTGGCATAACCAAAACGTGCTAAGTAGCTTTTGATAAACTCTTCTGATGATGTCACCACAGAGCCGTTATAAAGCTCGCCAGTTTTTAGCGGGATAACACTCTTAATAAGCTCTTCACGGCCTAACAAGTCACCAATAAAGTCAAAACCTTTCACTTTATATTTAACACCTTCGGTGATATTTGCTGTTACATAAACAGAATCACGCTCAGGGCTAACTGATACTTGTGTCGAATCGATATTAAAACGTAGGTAACCACGGTCTAAGTAGTAACTACGAATTTTCTCTAAATCGCCTTCGATAGTTTGCTTTTGGTAGCGGTCACTCGACATGAACTGCCACCAAGGCAAATCTTGTTGAGACTCGGCTAATTTAAGTAGCTCTTCATCTGAGAAAAGCTCGTTACCAACCAAGTTGATTTGACGAATTGACGCTGCGTCACCTTCATCAAATTTGAATAAAAGTTTTACACGGTTACGCGGTAACTTAGTAATGCTTACATCCACTTTTGCATTGTATTTACCAATACTGTGGAAGAATTCAACTAAGCCTTTTTCAATGTTATCAAGAACCGTTTTATCAAGCGGCTCACCAGTACGGATATCTTGCTGGTCTAGCGACTCATTAAGTTGCTCATCTTTGATGTCTTTATTGCCATCAAATTCGATCATGCTGATCGTTGGGCGTTCAGTCACTCGGAAGATAACACTGTTGCCATCACGTAATGCTTTAATATTGTCAAAGTGACCTGAACGATAGAGAGCCTTTATGGTTCTAGAAATTGTGTACTCATCAATATTATCGCCCACGTTGATCGGAATATGCGTTAACGCTGCACCCAGTGCAACACGCTGTAAACCTTCAACTTTTAAATCATCTACAATAAAGGAGTTTTGGCCTAGGGCTGCAAAGCTAGCACCTAATAAACTTGAAACTGCCAAATGTTTTTTTATAGCCATTTTGTTATCTTTATCCTTTACAACTGTATTACCGCTCAACACCTTATAAATTTAACTTTTGCGGTGTTTTACAATCGTGTTCAAATTGGAATTTTTCGCTTACTTGTTATAAACGCGATACATCATTGAACAAAGCGAAACATGTTAAAAACAGAAGCAGCAAGGCCCCCACTTTAAAACCAAATTCTTGCGTCTTTTCAGAGACCGGCTTTTTGCGAAAAAGTTCAATTATGTAATACATTAAGTGCCCACCATCTAGCACTGGCAGCGGTAATAAGTTAAATACGCCAAGGTTTACACTAATTAATGCTAAAAAGCTTAAAAATGCAACCAAGCCATAGCTTACGCTAGTTCCCGCGCCAACTGCAATGCCCACCGGGCCACTTAAATTTTTAACCGACACCTGACCGGTAATTAAATTACCAATCATGTCAAAACTAAGGGTAATTAAACGCCATGTTTCTTGTATGCCCAGCACAATACTATCGACAGGGCCATAATGTCTAGTTTCAATATAGTTTTCTGGCCATGGTTCAACCACCGGAGACACACCTAAAAAGCCCTGAGCAACCCCCGCATCATTGGTTCTGCTTTGCGGCGTCACTGACAGCTCTTTTATACTATCTTGCCTTTGTACACTAAATTGTAAGGATTTGTTAGGTGATTGCTGAATTAGTGAAACTAACTGGGTCCAACTGCTGATATTTTCACCATTTACAGCAAGAATTTTGTCGTTAACCTGTAAGCCTGCAGCTTCTGCCGCTGAGCCTTTGCTGATCATCGCCACTTCTAAAAGTGCTTTAGGACGAAATGGCACAATGCCTATCGAGGTTAATGGTGGTACGTCTTGTTGATCTAATTTCCAACCATCTAAGTTAAGAGTACGCACATGCTTTTGATAATTCTGATCGCGAAGCGTTACCACAACACTTTGCTCACCTAAGCGGCTCATGAGCGAGAATGTTGCATCTTGCCAAGTATTGATATCGTCTTCACCAATTTTAATAATTTGCTGGTTTGGCTCAATATTAGCAGCTGCGGCACGGCTGCCTTGAGACACCTCACCCACCACAGGTTTCAATGACTGAACACCGACCATGTACATTACAGCAAGGGCAAAAATAGCGAATAAAAAGTTTGCCATCGGACCAGCAGCCACAATCGCAATACGTGCTTTTACTGATTTAGCATTAAATGATAAATGTCGCTGCTCTGGCGGGACTTCATCAACACGCTCATCAAGCATTTTGACATAACCACCTAGTGGGATTGCTGCAATCACATATTCGGTTTGCTGTTTGTCGTACCACTTGACTAATGGCTTACCAAAGCCAATTGAAAAACGCAGCACTTTCACGCCGGCTTTTCGCGCAACCCAGAAATGACCATATTCATGCACAGTCACTAAAATACCCAGAGCAAGAATAAATGAGCCAAGATTCCAGAAAAAATCAAACATGCTAGTTGATGCCTCTTTTTACAAACTCAGTCGCTTTTACACGTGCAGCTTGGTCACAAGCTAAAATCTCGTCGAGAGTTTGCACGTTGATGTTTTGTGTTGCATTGAGCGTTTCAGCGTTAATTCGATAAATATCTGTAAAGCCGATTTGACCATTTAGAAATGCTGCAACCGCTATTTCATTCGCCGCATTTACTGTGGTGGTTGCACCTTGCCCCATTTCACACGCATCAATGGCAAGTTTTAAATTAGGGTAACGAGCATAATCTGGTTTAGTGAAAGTAAAATCTGCCATTTGTGAAAAATCGAGCGGTTTGACACCCGCATCGACACGCTCAGGAAAAGCTAAAGCATGAGCAATTGGTGTGCGCATATCTGGATTACCCATTTGCGCAAGCACTGAGCCATCTTGATATTGCACCATAGAGTGAATAATACTTTGTGGGTGGATCACCACTTCAATATCACTGGCACAGCAGTTAAACAGCCACTTGGCTTCTATAAACTCTAGGCCTTTATTCATCATAGTCGCTGAATCAACAGAAATCTTTTGTCCCATTGACCAGTTTGGATGTGCCACTGCCTCAGCAACAGTCACTGATGGTAATGTCGCTAAATCACGCTTTAAGAAAGGACCGCCAGAACCTGTAAGCAAGATTTTGCTTACACCATTATCAGCAAGTAGGCCTGATGCATTCTGTAATGATGCTGGCATACATTGGAAAATCGCATTATGTTCGCTATCGATAGGCAGTAAAGTGGCGCCATGTTGTTTTACTTTATCAATAAACAACTGACCCGACATAACTAACGACTCTTTATTTGCTAGCAACACTTTTTTGCCAGCTTCAACTGCACTTAAAGTCGGCAGTAGACCCGCTGCACCTACTATCGCCGACATCACTGCATCAACATCTGTATGTGCAGCAAGCTCACACATCGCCTCAACACCTGCTAGCACCTGTGTATTACACGAGCTATTTGCAAGTAAATTCGATAGCGCACTAGCGGCTTGTTGATCAGCCATAACAGCAAACTTAGGCTGATGTGCGATACACAACTCAGCCATTTGCTCGGCATTTTTACCTGCCGCTAATGCAAAAACCGCAAAGCGCTCCGGGTTTCTAGAAACAACATCTAAGGTGCTTAAACCGATTGAACCAGTTGCGCCCAGTACGACAAGTTGCTCTACTTTGCTCATAAACTCAGTGTCCATGCGTAGCAAAGTACAAAAATTGGCGCAGCTGCGGTTAAGCTATCGATACGATCTAAAATACCGCCATGACCTGGTAAACATGAACCGCTGTCTTTCAAGCCAACTTCACGTTTAAACATACTTTCGAGTAAATCGCCTACCGCTGAGAATAACGCGATAAATGCAGTCATCACGGCATAGATTGGCCAAACACTCATATCAACATTAGTGAAATGGCAAAATGCTAAAACAAAAACAACCGAAGCCACTACACCACCTAATAAACCTTCAATCGTTTTATTAGGACTTACCTTTGGCATTAGTTTACGTTTACCTAAGTTTTTACCGGTAAAGTAAGCACCAATATCTGCGCTCCACACAATACCAAGTACAACTAAAATTAACATTGAACCAAAGTGAGTAGATTCGCCATAACCTGCGCTACGTAGTGTATTTAGTGCAAGCCAAAGTGGCACTAGCGTTAAAAAGCCTGCAATGGCACGCATTACAATGCCTTCATTCCAAGCCTTTGCCATAGCTGGGTAGCGCCAAACTAAATAAGTTGCCACAATCCACCATGCAAATGACAAGGTAAATAGGTAGTTTGCATCACCCACTAATTGACCATTTTGCCAAAGTGATTCAATGGGCCAATGCCAGTTAAGTAATGCCAAAAATGCAGCCGTTGCTGCAACAAATCCAAAGCGTTTAACTTTATCGCATAGGCCCATAAATGCAGACCATTCCCACGCACCGAGCAAAACAATACCGGCGGCGATATAACTAAATAGTGTTAATGGGGTATAAAAAACCAAAATAAGTGCAAGTGGTGCCAACACGAGCGAGGTTAAAATTCGTTGTTTTAGCAATGTGTGTACCTTCAACTAGTAATTAGGTCTCGGCGAGTAATTGTTTTATTTGTTCGCCTGTACAACCAAATCGTCGCTCTCTGGCAACGTAACATGCGATAGCGTCAGCAAATGCAGCTTCATTGAAGTCTGGCCAAAGCGTATCGGTAAAGTAAAGCTCAGCATAAGCGGCTTGCCATAAAAGGAAGTTACTGATGCGTAAATCTCCACCGGTGCGGATCATTAAATCAAGCTCACCTTGGTCGGCCATACTCATTTGTTCAGCCATTAGCTCTTCAGTAATATCTTCTGCGGCCATTTCACCGGCTGCGACTTTTTTCGCAAGCGTTGTTGCGGCGTTAGTAATATCCCAACGTCCACCATAATTAGCTGCCACGTTTAACTGTAGACCCGTATTATTACGAGTTAATTCATGGGCTGCATCAACTTTATTGCGCAAACCTTCTGAAAAGCGTGATAAATCACCAATTATGTTTAGCTTTACATTATTTTTATGAAGTTTTTTAACTTCTTTGCCCAGTACAAATAAAAATAGCTCCATGAGCGTATTTACTTCGTCTTCTGGACGTCGCCAATTTTCGCTACTAAATGCGAATAGTGTTAACGACTGTATACCTAAGCGAGTACAAAATTGCACTGATTGACGAACCGCATCAACGCCCTTTTTGTGCCCATAAACACGTGGGCGATTTTTCGCTTGTGCCCAACGTCCGTTGCCATCCATGATTATAGCGACATGCTTAGGCAAACTTTGCTGGGAAATTTTATCAGCGTTAAGAACCATAAATATCGAGTATTCCATAAAAAAACGCCGTCTAGTATACCCTAGACGGCGTTTCAAAACTAATAAATTTAGTTACGCCTGTTTACTTACAGAATCAGTGTCTGAAAGATAAACAGCAGCGATTAGATTTCCATTAACTCAGCTTCTTTTGCAGCTAGTTGTGCGTCCATCTCTTTGATGAACTTATCAGTAAGCTTTTGGATCTCGTCTTCTGCTTGACGTGCTTCATCTTCAGAAATATCTTTTTCTTTCAATAAGCTCTTAATGTCGCCATTTGCATCACGACGGATGTTACGTACAGCAACACGACCGCTTTCAACTTCGCCACGTACGATTTTGATAAGGTCTTTACGACGCTCTTCTGTAAGTGGAGGAAGTGGAACACGAATAACAGTACCTGCAGACATTGGGTTTAAACCTAAATCTGAAGCCATGATCGCTTTTTCTACTGCTTGCGCTAGTGACTTATCGAACACGCTAATTGCAAGTGTACGAGAGTCTTCAATTGTTACGTTGGCAACTTGGTTTAATGGCGTGTCTGCACCGTAGTAAGACACTTGAATACCGTCAAGTAATGCTGGGTGCGCACGGCCTGTGCGAATTTTAGATAATTGACTGCCTAGTGCCGCAACACTTTTTTGCATACGTTCTGACGCATCTTTTTTGATATCGTTAATCACGGTTCAATCCTAATCTATTTGCTAGTTTCATCTGAGGCTTGTGAAGAGATAAGCGTTCCTTCATCTTCGCCCATAATTACACGCTTAAGCGCGCCTGATTTATTCATGTTAAATACGCTTAATGGCATGTTGTGGTCACGCGCCAGCGTAAATGCAGCTAAATCCATAACCTTAAGCTCTTTATCAATGATTTCATTGTAGCTTAAGTGGCGATATAGTGTAGCGTCTGGGTTTTTCACTGGGTCATCAGAGTAAACACCATCCACTTTAGTCGCTTTGATTACAGTATCTGCTTCAATTTCAATACCACGTAAACACGCTGCTGAGTCAGTCGTGAAGAATGGGTTACCTGTACCCGCTGAGAAAATTACAACGCGGCCAGATTTTAATAGGCTGATAGCTTCTGCCCAGTTGTAAGCATCACACACACCGTTCAGTGGGATAGCAGACATTAAACGACAATTTACAAATGCACGGTGCAGTGCATCACGCATTGCTAAGCCATTCATTACAGTCGCAAGCATACCCATGTGGTCGCCAACTACGCGGTTCATACCCGCTTCTGCTAATGAACCACCACGCAAGAAGTTACCGCCACCGATAACTAAACCTACTTCTACGTCGAGCTCTACAAGTTCTTTAATTTCTTGAGCCATACGGTCAAGTACTTTTGGGTCGATGCCGAAGCCTTCGTCTCCCATTAATGCTTCACCGCTAAGTTTAAGAAGAACACGTCTAAAAATAGGTTTACGATTGATAGTCATAATATTTGGGCCAGCCTTAGTAATGAGATAAAAAATAACCGCGCTATGGTTACACATAAAACGCGGTTATTTTAAAGAATTTTCATCAGTGACGCAAAAGCTAATAGCAGATTAATTTCATCTTATTGCCCTACGTCACTAAGTTAGAAAATTACTCGCCTTTTGCAGCAGCGATTTGAGCAGCTACTTCAGCAGCGAAGTCTTCTTCTTTACGCTCGATACCTTCACCAACTTCTAAACGGATGAAGTTAGAAACAGTTGCGCCTTTCTCTTTAAGAATTTCGCCAACTGATTTTTTAGGTTCCATGATGAAAGCTTGACCAGTAAGAGAGATCTCACCAGTAAATTTCTTCATACGACCGATAACCATTTTCTCAGCGATTTCAGCAGGCTTGCCTTCGTTCATCGCGATATCGATTTGAACTGCTTTTTCTTTTTCAACAACGTCAGCTGGTACGTCTTCTGGGTTTACGAACTCAGGCTTAGACGCAGCTACGTGCATAGCAACTTGCTTAAGTGTTTCTTCGTCAGCTTCACCAACTACAACAACACCGATACGGTCGCCGTGGCGGTAAGAAGAAAGCTTGTCACCGTCGATGTACTCAACGCGACGAACGTTGATGTTTTCACCGATTTTAGCAACTAGAGCAACACGAGTTTCTTCGAATTGTGCTTTAAGTGCTTCGATGTCTGCTTTAGTTTCTGCAGCAGCGTCAAGAACTTGGTTAGCGAAACCAAGGAAGTTAGCGTCTTTAGCAACGAAGTCAGTTTGACAGTTAACTTCAAGAAGTGCAGCGAAACCGTTACCTTCTTTGATTAAGATTGTACCTTCAGCAGCGATGTTACCTGCTTTTTTAGCAGCCTTTGCAGCACCGCTCTTACGCATGTTTTCGATCGCTAACTCGATGTCACCGTTAGTTTCAGTTAACGCTTTTTTACAATCCATCATGCCAGCGCCAGTACGCTCGCGTAATTCTTTAACTAGGGCAGCAGTTACAGCCATTAGAATATCCTCAATTGAATTCTGTTATAGGGAAGCGGTATAGGCCGCTTAACAAGAATAACAAGTCTTCATCTTAATTAGATGAAGACTTGATGACAGCTAATTACTCAGCTTCTACGAAGTCGTCTTTCTCAGCTTGAGCAACGATGTTGTTCTCACGACCTTCAGTGATCGCAGCTG
Source organism: Pseudoalteromonas sp. CO109Y (assembly GCF_004208935.1). Classification (NCBI taxonomy): domain Bacteria; kingdom Pseudomonadati; phylum Pseudomonadota; class Gammaproteobacteria; order Alteromonadales; family Pseudoalteromonadaceae; genus Pseudoalteromonas; species Pseudoalteromonas sp. CO109Y. The sequence continues at coordinate 26,983 of NZ_SGPD01000019.1, read as the reverse complement.
ATACAGCGCCAGTGTAAAGTTGGATAGCACGGATCGCATCGTCGTTACCAGGTACGATGTAATCAACACCGTCTGGGTTAGAGTTAGTATCAACGATAGCAACAACTGGGATACCTAGGTTGTTAGCTTCACGGATAGCGATGTGCTCGTGGTCTGCATCGATAACGAAAAGCGCGTCTGGAAGACCGCCCATGTCTTTGATACCACCAAGGCTCTTTTCAAGCTTTTCCATTTCACGAGTAAGCATTAACGCTTCTTTCTTAGTTAATTTCTCGAAAGTACCGTCTTGGCTTTGCGCTTCAAGGTCTTTAAGACGCTTGATTGATTGACGAACTGTTTTCCAGTTAGTCAACATACCACCTAACCAACGGTGGTTTACGTAGAACTGCTCGCTTTGGATCGCTGCTTCTTTAACTGCTTCGCTTGCTGCGCGCTTAGTACCAACGAAAAGTACTTTACCTTTGTTAGAAGCTGCGTTCGATAAGAACTTAAGTGCTTCGTTGAACATTGGTACAGTTTGCTCTAGGTTGATGATATGAACACGGTTACGAGCGCCGAAGATGAAAGGCTTCATCTTAGGGTTCCAGTAACGTGCCTGGTGACCAAAGTGAACACCAGCTTGAAGCATATCGCGCATTGAAACGTTTGCCATTTGTATAATCCTCTATAATTTAGGGTTAGGCCTCCACATATCCCATAGCACCAACACCGCAGTTAATTTGTAACTTAAGTGCACCCAAGTGTATGTGACGATACGTGTGTGTGTTAAAATAAAATTGTGTTTGCCTTAAATACAAAAAATCAGTTAAGAATTTATTTGTAAAAAGACGGCGCGCTTTATACCATATTAAAATTGAAAACTCAACGTCTAGTGCAAAATTTGTGCACTAAAAACTGACCTGAAAAACAACTTTGGAGCCTCAATGAGTGCTGTGATCAAGACCCCTGAAGAAATCGAAAAAATGCGTGTTGCCGGGCGCTTAGCCGCCGAGGTACTAGAAATGATAGAACCGCATGTGGTGCCAGGTGTAACCACAGATGAACTAAATACAATTTGTCATGATTATATTGTTAATGTTCAAGATGCTATTCCAGCACCGCTTAATTATCACGGTTTCCCAAAATCAATTTGCACCTCAGTGAACCATGTAATTTGTCACGGTATTCCAAATGACAAACCACTTAAAGAAGGCGATAGCGTAAATATCGACGTGACTGTGATCAAAGATGGCTATCACGGTGATACATCTAAGATGTTCCACGTTGGTACGCCTAACATTCAAGGCAAGCGTCTTGCTGATATCACACAAGAAAGCCTATACCTTGCAATTAAAATGGTTAAACCAGGCGTACGCTTAGGTGATATTGGTGCTGCAATCCAAAAATACGCAGAAAGCTTTAGCTATTCTATCGTTCGTGAATATTGTGGTCACGGCATTGGTGCTGAGTTCCACGAAGAACCTCAAGTAATGCACTATGGTAAACCAGGTACTGGCGAAGTATTAAAAGCAGGTATGTGCTTAACAATCGAGCCTATGGTTAATGCTGGTAAACGCCAATGTAAGCTACTTAAAGACAACTGGACAGTTGTAACAAAAGACCGTTCATTGTCTGCACAGTGGGAACATACACTGTTAGTGACTGAAAATGGTGTTGAAATTTTAACGCTCCGATCAGATGATACTATTGACAGGATCATCGAACACTAGGAGCCAGCCCCAGTGGCATTACCCAATAAAGTAAAAAAGTTGCTCAGCCAAGCTGAGCAACTTAGCGATTATCGCGATTGTTCTAGTTATTTTTATAAATGGCTACAGAACGAGTTCTCAAAACAACCCGTTAGCAACTTAATTAATGCCCGCGCTGAGTTTATCGACCGCTTATTAATTAAACTGTTTCACGATTACGACCTTGCTCACGAAAGTGACTTAGCCCTAATTGCTGTGGGTGGTTATGGTCGTGGCGAACTACACCCCTATTCCGATATCGACTTTATGTTGCTAGTAAGCGAGCAGCCAAGTGAAGCCGTGTGCGAGAAAATTGGCCAGTTCGTTACCATGCTTTGGGATCTTAATCTAGAAATTGGTCACAGCGTTCGCACTATAGAACAAGCATTAGAACAAAAACGCGAAGATGTGACATTTGCCACCAGCTTACTCGAAAGCCGATTAATTTTCGGTAACCATATCGAATTCGAAAAATTAAAAAATCATTTAATCGATACGCCGATTTGGCGCTCAGACGAATTCTTTTTGGCAAAAGTACAAGAACAAAGTTTACGCCATAAAAAATGCCATGGTACGGCTTATAACCTTGAGCCGAATATTAAAGAAAACCCGGGTGGCCTGCGCGACTTACAGACCATTATTTGGGTTGCTAAAAAACACTTTAGAGCCGAAACATTACAAGAACTCATAAATCACGGCTATCTTACTCACGAAGAATACCAAGAGCTGTCTGAGTGTTTAGAAAACCTATGGAACATTCGTTTTGCGCTGCACATCGCTGCGGGTCGCTCTGAAAACCGCTTATTGTTCGATCATCAACCTCATGCCGCAGAAATTCTCGGCTTTGGTAGTGACGGTAAAGCCTCGGTCGAGCGCATGATGAAACGCTTATTTAGGATCATGAGCCGCGTACGTGAGCTTAACCAAATGCTGCTTTCATACTTTGAGCAAAGCATTTTACCGGGTGCCGGTGAATTACCTGTGATTGAGCTCGACCGTAACTTTGAGCGCATTGGCCATCAAATTCGTGTTAAGAATCCATCGGTGTTCTTCCGCCGTGATCAGCTATTTGTGTTGTTCGAGCATATTGCTGATAACCCAGAGATCACCCATATTTACCCAAGTACCATACGTACAATGCGCCAAGTTCGCCGTCGTTTATTGGGTGATTTACAAGATTACGCCGCCTGTCGCGAAGCATTTTTGCGTTTAATCAAACACCCTAACGGTATGGGCCGCGCATTTACGCTGATGCACAAGCACGGCATTATTGCTGCCTACTTACCACAGTGGCGTAATATTTTTGGCCAAATGCAGTTCGATTTATTCCATGCCTACACTGTGGATGAACATACCCATAAACTCATCAACAATATTTATAAGTACTTTGATAAATCAAAAGTCAGCGAATTTCCGTTATGTAGTGAAATTGTCACTCGTATGGATAAGCCTGAGTTACTTTATTTAGCCGGTATTTTCCACGATATTGCTAAAGGCCGTGGTGGCGATCACTCTGAGCTTGGTTCAGTTGATGCAATTGCGTTTGCTAAGCTACACCGCTTCCCAGCCTCAGATGGCAAGCTTATTTCGTGGTTAGTGGCTAATCACTTACTTATGTCGGTTACAGCGCAGCGTAAAGATATTAATGACCCAGATGTAATTAAAGACTTTGCAAGTAAGGTGAAAAATGAGCGCCAGCTTGACTACTTATACTGCTTAACCTTGGCCGATATTCGCGCAACTAACGATAACCTGTGGAACGATTGGAAAAATACCCTACTACGTGAGCTGTATTTACACACCCAGCGCGCGCTTCGTTTAGGGCTTGAAAACCCAATGGACCAACGTGATCAAATACGTGATAAAAAGCAGCAAGCCAAACAGCGCTTACTGAACCATGGTTGTAACGAAGATCAAATCGACTTAATTTGGAGTCGCTTTAAAGCCAATTATTTTACTGCTTTTAGCGAGCAACAGATTTCGTGGCACACAGAGCACTTACTAAGCTGTGACGATTTAAGCCAGCCTAGCGTTGCCGTGTCTAACACCGCAATGCATGGTGGTACACAAGTATTTGCTTATAGCCCTTACTCGGGCAGTTTATTCTCACGTTTAGTTAGTGTGATTGGTTCGAAAAAAGCACAGATTCAACATGCGCAGGTACTGACCACAAAAGATGGCTACGTGCTATTTAGCTTTGTTATTTTAGAGGTCAATGGTGACCCGATTGCGAGTAACCGTTCGCAAGGCATTAAACGTGCTTTAGATCTTGCAATTAGCGACCCGAAAAAGAAAATTCGCCTTAAAAAGAATCGCTCTCAGCGCTTCAAAGACTTTAATATCAAACCAAAAATTGTGCTTAGACCGCATGCCCGTAAAGATCGCAGCTTAATTGAAATTCAAGCGGTGGATATTCCGGGTCTATTAACAAAAATTGCGGAAGTATTTCAAGCGCACTTATTACATATTCATGCCGCACGGATCACCACAGTTGGTGAGCGTGCAGAAGATTTCTTCGTGGTATCAAATAACGAATACCAAGCATTAACAGACGAAGAACAGGCTAAAATTCATCAAGCATTGCGTAAAAAACTCAACGCAGAAACCGAATAAGAGGATCTTATGTCAGATTTAAAAACCATGATCGAAAACGCCTGGGACAACCGCGATAGCATCAGCCCAAGCACGGTATCAAGTGAAGTAAAACAAGCTATTATCGACGCGCTTGAATTACTTGATAGCGGCGCTGCACGTGTTGCTGAAAAAATCAGTGGTGAGTGGGTTGTACATCAATGGTTAAAAAAAGCGGTGCTACTGTCTTTCCGTATTCGTGATAACCAACCAATGAGCGATGGTGTTAATCAGTTTTACGACAAAGTACCACTTAAATTTAGCGACTATACACCAGAGCAATTCCAACAAGGCGGCATGCGTGTTGTGCCTAATGCTGTGGCACGTAAAGGCAGCTTCGTAGGTAAAAACGTGGTGCTTATGCCATCTTATGTCAACATTGGCGCCTACGTTGATGAAGGTACCATGGTTGATACATGGGCAACGGTTGGCTCATGTGCACAAATTGGTAAAAATGTTCACTTATCGGGCGGTGTAGGCATTGGTGGTGTGCTTGAACCACTACAAGCTAACCCAACTATTATTGAAGATAACTGCTTTATTGGCGCACGTTCTGAGATTGTTGAAGGCGTTGTAGTTGAAGAAGGCGCTGTTATCTCAATGGGTGTTTACATCAGCCAAAGCACACGCATCTATGATCGTGAAACTGGCGAAATCCATTACGGCCGAGTACCAGCCGGTGCGGTTGTTGTTCCTGGTTCTTTACCGTCAAAAGATGGTTCGCACAGCCTATATGCTGCCATCATCGTGAAAAAAGTTGATCAGCAAACTCGCGAGAAAGTAGGTATTAATGCCCTACTTCGCTCGATTGATGAATAATAAAACTGAGCTGTAAGCTGTAAGTTTAAAAACTCAAGAAGCGCGATGCTAACTAGTTTCGCGCTTTTTTATTATCTGTAATGCAATGATTTTTAGCTAGTTTGTTGAGATATACCCGCAAATATGTTTTAGTATAAAAAACAAACAAAAATAATAGTAAAAATGTTTAAGTCTTTTCGGAGTTTTACCCACACGGAGTTATTTTATTACACAGGGTTATTCTATCTTGTGGCAATCTTGCTGTTTGTATCACGTAGTTACCTATACGAATTTTTTGTAACTGATATGAATTCACATCGCATAGAAGTTAAAGAACTTGAAGTTGCTTTAACATCGCACGTTAATAAAGATTATGTTTTTGAAGCATTGCAAACAACCTTAGATGGCCTTGCAACCCCAGATCGAGTTGCAGTTACAATCCAATGTTATACGGTTTTCTGTGATGTTAGTTTTACGAACCCATTTATCACCATTAACGACCACAATCACTACAGTGCAGAAGTAAAACGTGTGTTTGAGCAAAATGTGGCTTCCCTTAGCCGAAAAGATAATGCTCACTAGTTTCAGGCGCTATTACTTAATGCTTAAAACTTAAAGCTCCCCAGCTAAATTGTTACATCTTATTTCAAATACACACTTTATCGCTTAATTACGGCTATTCAGCGTTACTTCTGAAACACATTTCATTTACCTCACTGGCACTTTTTTTACATCGCACTACAATGCACACAAACTGATTTTGGAACACACACAATGAATCTGACACGTAGTTCGCTGAAGAGCCCTGCGAGTGTTATTGTCATCTTGGTGTTGATTATGTTGTTTGGCATGTTGAGCATTTTTAAGCTGCCAATTCAGCTCACACCAGATATTGAGCAACCGCAGATCACTATTTTCTCTGGCTGGCGCCAAGCTGCACCTGAAGAGATTGAATCGGTGATCATTGAGCCGCTCGAGAACGCAGTAAAAAACACCCCGGGTGCCTTAGAGGTTAATACTTACATTAACCGTGGCAATGGCTCTATCACGTTGACTTTTGCTGTTGGGCAAAACATGCAACAAGCCATGCTTGATGTGTTAACTAGCCTTAACCAAGCGCCGCCCCTGCCGTTAGATGCATTTGACCCTGTGGTTTTTGCTGGCGGTAATAATGGGGAAGCCGCTGCAACGTTACTGGTCACCCCAAAAGATTTTAATAGCGACAGCCTTGATTTAGACATGGCGCAGTTCCAAAAACAAATTGATGAATTTGTTGAGCCCCGTTTGGCACGTATTCCTGGTGTTGCCCGCGTTGACTTAGCCAGTGAGCGACCAAAAGAGTTACGCATTACCTTTGACCCTCACAAAGCCGCCGCACTTGGCGTCAGCCTTGACCAAATCAGTAACGTATTAGCCAGCTCACGCGATACCTCTGGTGGCCTTGCCAATGTTGGCCGTCGTCAATATACCGTACGCTTTACTGGGCAATATGATTTATCGAGCATGGCACAAATGCGCGTTGGTTATTCAGGCGATAGACCCATTTACCTTGGCGATATTGCAAGTGTAGAGCGCACTTTTTCTGACCGTTTAGGGATGAGTGGTCGAAATGGTAAACCCGCGTATTACATTCGTATTTCGCGCGCTAACGAAGCCAATACCGTTGCCCTACTCGACGAAATTAACCTTGCCATTAAAGAGCTAAACGAAGGGCCGCTGGCTGAGAATGGCTTATCGATTGAATTAAGTTTTGATGCCTCTGTGCATATTCGTAATGCTTTGTCGTTGGTTAAAAGTAACTTAGGCCTAGGTGTTTTGCTGTCGTGTTTAATCTTATGGCTGTTCTTTAGAGGCTTAAAGGCCACGTTTGTGATTGCAGCGACAATTCCTGTCTCTTTGTTGGTCGCGTTTTTAACGTTAAATATTTTTGACCGCAGCTTAAATGTTATTTCACTGGCAGGCCTTGCCTTTGCTGTTGGCTTAGTACTTGATGCCGCCATCATAGTGCAAGAAAACATCGCAAGGCTCAGAAGCGAAGGCTTTGATAGTAAAAAAGCCGCACTAAAAGGCGCAGCCCAAGTAACTGGCGCTTTATTTGCCTCAACCACCACCAGCGTTGCTATCTTCTTGCCAATTTTATTTATGGCAGGTATTGAGGGGCAGTTATTCTCTGACTTGGCGCTCACCTTATCCATTGCTGTAATTGCCTCTATGATTTGCGCAATTACACTTATTCCGTTGGCTAACCATTTTTGGCCAGACAAAGAACTCAAAGCGGATCCTTATCGTGAATATTGGCATAAGCTGACTAACTTTATCATGGCGCTTACCAATACCCGCGTTAAACAAATAGTGTGGATAGTGTCGTTATTGGGTGGCTCACTCGTCGCGACCATGACCATGCTCCCGAAAACAGATTTTATGCCGCGCGCACCAACCGATGGCTTTTTCTTTAACTTGAACACCCCGCCTGGCGGCAATGTGCAGTTTATGGAAGAAGAGCTGCTGATGCGTATTAAAAAGCGTTTAATGCCTTATTACACAGGTGAAAAAGAGCCGGGAATTAAAGATTTTAACTTTTATGCTTTTGGTTCGAACGCTGGCGGTTTTATTTATTCTGCCGATCCGCAACGTGTTGAAGAATTAATGAAGGTTGCCCGAGAAGAGATCTTCATTGATTTACCCGACACTCAAGTATTCTTCTTTAGAGGGTCGATGATCCAAGTTGCTAATGGTGGTGATGGTCGCAATATCAATATCGATTTAACGGGTCCGAATATGGACGAGCTAATAGCCGGTGCTAATGTGGCGCTGCAAGCTGTCACCGAAGCAATGCCGAATGCCACCGCAAGGCCACAACCACGACTCGATATGGCAGAGCCAGAACTTAGGCTCACACCCAATGACCGCCGTATAACCCAAGCAGGGCTAACTCGTCGTGACGTATCTCAAGCAGTGCAAGCCTATACAGGCGGGTTATTTGTTAATGAATACTTTGATGGCAACGAACGCATGAACGTGATTTTGCGCGGTATTCCATGGCAAACTCCAGAGGAGCTTAAAGCACAGCCCATTGTGACCCCACAATCAGGTATTCAAACCTTAGGCGAACTTGCCAATATTGAGCGCACCGTGGGGCCAACCCAGCTTAGACGTGTTAATGGCCGTCGTACCGTGAGTATTGTTGTCACGCCACCAGCAGATATGAGCTTACAACAAGCGCAAACCATTCTCTCAGAGCAAGTTATGCCGAAAGTTCGTGCAAGCTTGCCCGACAGCTCTGGCGCGATTTTGGCGGGTAACGCACAAAAGATGAATTCGGCCATGCAAGAAATGACTATCAACTTTATCTTGGCTCTGTTTATTTTATTCTTGCTAATGACCGCATTGTTTAAGTCAGCCAAAGACAGCGCGTTAGTTTTACTGGTTATGCCACTGGCAATTGCAGGCGGTGTACTGGCTTTATTTGTACTTAACTTATTTACCTTCCAATCGCTCGACTTACTGACCATGATTGGCTTTATTATCTTGCTGGGTCTGGTGGTAAATAATGCCATTTTATTAGTTGACCAAACCCGTGTCGCAATGGCCGCAGGGCTCAGCCGAGAAGACGCCGTTCGCCAAGCTGTGCTACTGCGCGCAAGACCCGTTTACTTAAGTACCTTAACCAGCTTATTTGGCATGCTGCCACTGATGCTAATGCCGGGGGTAGGATCAGAAATTTACCGTGGTCTTGCCACTGTGATTGTCGGCGGCATGGCCATTAGTGCCCTATTCACCCTGATATTAATGCCAAGTTTATTGCAACTTGGCAGACAACTGCCGCCCGTTAATAACAAACAGCAACCAGAAAAAACGCCTTTAAGCTTGGTATCGAATCAATGAGTATTAAAACAATGAACACACCTTTTCGTAAATTAACCGCTCGCTTTTGTGCGCTATTAAGCTTTATCGCATTTAACGCCTTCGCAGTCGTACCGGTTACTGTAGAAACCGTCACACAAGCCCCGCTGACAAGCGAAATTGAAGTCAGCGGCACTTTGTATGGTAAAGATGATGTAACCCTAACAGCGGGTGTTAGCGGCCGTTTATTATATGTTGTTGAGCCAGGCACTCTGGTTAAAAGTGGCGACACCCTAGTTCGTATGGACACCTTACCGCTTGAACTTGAAAAAGCACGCCAGCAAGAAATGCTCAATCGCGCCAAAATAAACCTACGCTTATATCAACAAGAGCTCGCTCGTTTACAAAAACTCGCCAAAGCCAGCAGTGCTGCAGCAAGCCAAGTCGATGATATGCAAAATAAGCATGATCTTGCGTTATCTGATATCGCACTGGCTAAGGTTGAATTAAAAGTGATAGACGATCAGCTTTCGCGTGCAACCATTCGCGCCCCATTTGATGGCGTGATCAGCGAGCGTTTTAAACGCGCAGGTCGCGAAATAAATCGTGCTGATGAACTGGTCACTCTGCTCGATATTAATAACTTAGAAGTGCGTTTGTACGTGCCTGTTAAATACTTAAAGTTTTTACACAAAGGCATAGAGTTACCAATTCAAGCCGGCGACTTATCAGCCCCTGATATGACAACAGCCACCGTAACAGCGGTGATCCCATCAACCGATCCGCGTTCACAAACTGTAGAAGTACGTGCCCTACTACCAAATGATGCTGAGCAAACATGGGCAATTGGCCAACTGGTTGATGTAGCCGTGCCACTAAAAAGCAAAGGTGATGTACTACTGGTGAATCGAGATGCGCTGATTTTACGCAAAAAAGGCACCCATATCGTCAAAATCGACAACGACAACAAAGCCCTGCAAATTCCCGTAAAAGTCGGTAATGGTAAAGACAAACTGGTTGAAGTCACCCCGACTTCTAACATCGCTTTAAATGCGGGCGATAAAGTGGCAGTTCGCGGCGCTGAGCAACTACAAACTGGGCAAGAAGTCGAAGTTCAGGTAAAGCAATAACTGCAAGGCTTGAGATGACTGCCAGCTATTTAATATTTTAAGAGCTGGCAGTTATGATAAAGGGTAGTAATGATTATTAAGAGTTGCGCTTGTTTTTTGACATTTCGTTATTCATATTGTCATTCTTGCTTGAATTTGGGACCTGTTTTATGTAGTTGAGTCGAGTCAAAAATGAACTCTTTCTTTTCACCGACTTTGAATTTGATGATTTTTTCTCTAGTAACTTTCTTCACTTTTGAACCGTTTAATTTCACAGATAAATAATAAAAGCCAAGTAAGTTAAAAGAGTATCCTACCATTACTTCTGCATCACTGAATGAGTATGAGACTCTATATACCCATAGAAGTGCGCAAAATAAAATGGCTCCAACAATCCACTCTATCCCATAAAAATTAACAGCAGTTACAAATATTGCAATTATTACAATCAGAGGAACCGAGAGTATGAATTTCAACCAGTTGTATAGATTTCTTTTTTTGAGAACTGTATAACCCATTTCTACTTCTTAGTTTGCAAATTCGTCTTTTCCGCAGATATAAGCACATTTGTCGTCTCAGCGATAGCAGCATTTACGTTATCCGAAAATTTCATTGCCTGAACACATTTACCAAAAGAACAATTAGCACTACCCACTTAAGATTGCAGATGCAGCTCCACCTGTCGCCACGATTACTCCTCCAGCAACAATGTGCATAAACTTGCCACTAGGATCGACCATATTTACCGGATCATTCCCCACATAAGCATAAAGATTCATCTGATTTTGAACTAAAGATCAAAAAAACACAGCTGCCTGCTTGGCCGGAGTTTTCTGATGGGTGACCCTTTTGAGCGGCAAACGAACCAAGATTATTTATAGTCACTTTCGAGTTCAAGGTCAGATACTATTAGCTTTCTTAAGCTCTCTAAAACCAGCAAATACATGGCGTACTCATGGTACTTTAGATGATATTTTGAGAACCAAGATTTAAAATCAGTATTTTCAAATAATGTTAACTTTTGTAGTTTAAGTAACTTTTCAGAGCGTCCGGAAATAGTCTGTTTAGAGTATTTATGGGCTACACCTTCGATAACTTCAGAATAGAATAGGACTTCGTCATATATTGAAAATTGATCTTCTTCTAATGCAAAACACTCAACCCCGATAGCTTTAATATCTTTCTTTGCCTTTTCAAATTGCTTAGAACTTAAGTTCAACAAATTTTGAACTTGTTGTTCTGAATCGCTTAAATTCATAACTCTAATTTTTCCGTATGTTAAGGTTTTCCAGTTCAACTCTATTTTGAATTCTCCATCTTTTCTAGTAAATATCGTTGAACCATCAATATGGTGCTTTTCCTAGTTCTTTTTTTATTGAATTACTGTTATGAAGGTCAAGTCTTGTTTTTTGCCTTATAAAAGCAGAAAGCAAGACCTGACAACTTTACAAATTAGTTTTCTTATGAAGAAAGTACAAAGCGAGTAAGCCCAGCGCAGCTTGATAAACTATAACGAACCCTACTTGAATAATAGCTGTTGTAATTTCATTTGAAGATTCAAGTAGTAAGTATGCATTTTTAGAGACTATTGAAGTAACCAGTAATGCTCCTAACGTTTTCGATAACAAATACTGCTTCATAACAAAAAGCACTGAAAAAATTACAGAAACGATGATGTTTATAATCTCCCATTGAGATAGATGTAGAAACTGCGTAAACACATGTAACAAAATACCGATTATGGGAAGAAACAAAAAGAAAAATATAACTATCAGTTTCTTAATCATCTTTATTCCACCTTTAAATTAAGTTCTTAATTTTTTTGACTTTTTAGAATAAAAAACAAGTTCAGGGCCCTTCGACTTCCTTGCTATCCAGAGTACCTAACTTAATTCCGATGACAGTACCAACAATCGCAAAGGCTATACTCAGAGGCACTTCGACAAACCATAAAGGTGGGATAAATAACGTTTGTAATAGTATCGATACAATTATTGTTCCCACTATAAAGCTCAGTAAATATACACTTAGGGCATAATTCCAAGCTTTTACAACATTGCGCTTAGCCATAACGGTATAAATTGCTGCGCTCAATAAATAAGATGGTAATAACTGGTATGTAAAATATTTGCCGAATGAGAGTGAAGCTAAATTATCACTACCAATTATTAGAGTGATAAAAGTACTTAATACGGTATTCAAAGCCAGCATGGCTAAAGTGTATTTTACTATCCTTAAACTTTTCAATTTGTCTCCATGTGTCATGTCACAATCATGATTTAAAAATGGCTGATAATGGCTTCTGCAGAGCATGTATTCAGAAAACCACTTATAATTGCAGCCTCCTTTCACAAAGCCAACACCTCTCACTGCAAACAGCTAAACCCTTTTAATGAAATTTCTTGAGTATTCGCGCCACTTTGGTTTTTATGTTGAATGATCAAACGTGAATCTTGGCTAGTAAAGGTAAAGGTTCCGAGCCAAGGAAGCTGAGCAATTGGTTGCATGTGGTAAAAACCATTGGCATCAAAGCATATAAATGAGAACTCATGATGTACCGGTGCAAATACGCCATAATCAGCGGTAAATACAGCAATGTTGTCTTGCAGCATAAAATGTTTCGCTTGCGTGCCCGCTACTAAATACCAAAAGCATATTGCTGTCATTATCACCACTTGTAAGCCGCCGAGTAAAAATACTGAAAATTTAAGAATACGGGTCGATTTACTAGCTTCCATATAAAGGCGCTTTGCTTTGAGTAATAACCAAAGCCCAATGGCAACCATAGTGAGCTTTACAATCATCAGTGCTACGCCTACTTGATACATCAGCTTAGGGCTATGCCATTGAATGCCAAATGTTTGCGGGATAAACAAGCTATCAATTAAGGGCAGCAAAATGAGTAGGAATGGCAGAATAAGCGCTTTGTTTTTCATTATTTACTTTTCTAGTGTTCTCGCATAGATAAGAGCCTAATGTTAATTCTTGGGCTCTAAAAAAGCAAAAAGGCGCAACCTGAGGTTACGCCTTTTATCGTTCTGGGCAGAACTTGAAATTTACAGTGCAGCGAATACATCGTCTGTTTTAGCAGCACAGATAAAATCATTTTTGTGTAACCCTTTGATAGAGTGGCTCCACCAAGTAACGGTTACTTTGCCCCACTCGGTTAACAGGCCTGGGTGGTGACCTTCTTCTTCAGCCATATCGCCCACTTTATTAGTGAACTCAAGTGCTTGCTTGAAGTTTTTAAACTTGTAAACACGCTCTAATTGCATAATGCCGTCGCGCACTTCAGGAACCCAGTCTGGGATCATTTTGATCAATTCTGCTAATTCAGCATCAGATACTTTAGGCGCATCCGCACGACACGCTTCACACTTTTGTGTGCTTAATGAAGACATTATAAATCCTTAACTTGCTAATTTTTCTTTAGGAGGAAACTTTGGCTCATGTAGCCCTAATTCTTTTGCTTTACTCACCAGCGACATGATATCCATTTGTGAAATATCAAATAAGTCATTGATTGAGTTAATGGTGTAGTACACAGGCTGCATAATATCAATACGATAAGGTGTACGTAATACATCAAGCACGTTCATCGCATTGATTTCTGGCTTATCTGAGTACACGTATTGTGTTTCGCCTGGGCTTGATAAAATACCACCACCATAAATTCGCAGACCTTGTTCGGTTTGCATTAAACCAAACTCAACAGTAAACCAGTAAAGGCGTGCTAAATAAACACGATCTTTCTTTTCAGCGGCATAACCTAACTGACCATATTTGTGTGTAAACTCAGCAAATGCTGGGTTGGTAAGCATCGCACAATGACCAAAAATCTCGTGGAAGATATCTGGCTCTTGTAAGTAGTCAAACTCTTCTCGGCTGCGAATAAAAGTCGCTACTGGGAACTGCTTGTTTGCTAGTAATCGAAAGAACTCATCAAAATCGATCAGTGCCGGAACAGGCGCAACTTGCCAGCCCGTTGTTTCGAGTAGCACTTCGTTGAGTTCACTAAGTTGTGGAATACGATCTGTTGGTAAATTAATTTTCTTAAGGCCTGCTAAATATTCATCACAGGCTTTACCTTCTATGCAAGCGAGTTGGCGAGCAACTAGCTCAGACCATATTTTATTTTCTTCTTCGCTCCAATGGATAACCCCATTTTCATCAGGTTGCTTGGAGGTGTAATTACTTGCTTTAGCCATAATAACCTTCTTCGTTAAATCTTGATCAGCATTGATCAGAATCTCATTAACTTGTTAAGCCGATACTATGTAAAAGTAAGCGAAATTTTAATAGTTAAGGCTGTTTCTAAGGTTTGCAGAAACAGCCCTAACGTAAACATAAAATTACACCAAAAGATCGAAAAGTTTACACACCACGTTTTTAAAGGGTTAAAACCAGCCTTTGTCGTAAACTTAAAATTACAACCTAACCAACGAATGTAAATGCAGTTTTAAGATCGTTAATAATATCGTTAACATCCTCAAGGCCAACTGATAATCGAATTAAGCCATCACTGATCCCAGCAGCTGCTCTTTCTTCAGGTGTATAAGGCGAATGTGTCATCGATGCAGGATGTTGAATGAGGGTTTCAGCATCCCCTAAACTCACAGCAAGCGTGCAAAGCTGGGTGTTATTTATAAATGTTTCGCCATCTTCAAGGCTGCCTTTTATTTCAAAGGCAATAACACCACCAGCGGCTTTCATCTGTGAGCCAATAAATTGATGACCCGGATGTGATTTAAGCCCAGGGTAATAAACTTTGCTTACCAACGGGTGCTGCTCTAAATATTCAGCAACTACTTGTGCACTTGCACAGTGGCGCTCCATGCGTACAGCAAGGGTTTTTAAACCGCGATTAATTAACCATGCATCATGAGGGCTAATCGTTGCACCAATATCTTTTAACACCGTCATTTTTATCAGGTTGATATGCTCCTCTGTGCCGCATACAAGCCCTGCCACCACATCACCATGGCCATTTAGGTATTTAGTTGCGCTGTGTACCACAATATCAATACCAAACGAGGTAGGTTGCTGGAGCAGAGGCGTTAAGAAGGTATTGTCGATAACGCTTATCAGTTGATGCTGCTTGGCAACATCGGCAATTAAACTTAGATCAAGCACCGCCATGGTCGGATTAATTGGCGTTTCTGCAAAAATCATTTTTGAATTGGCTTTAACCGCGCCGCGAAGTTCAGCTTCGTTAGTCATATCAACAAAAGTGACTTCGATACCAAAGCGCGGCAACATGTGAGCAAAAAATGCAAAGGTACAACCGTATAACGCGCTTGATGCGACTAGATGGTCACCTTGTTGTAAAAAGCTAAGCACAGACGCAGACACGGCTCCCATACCGGTCGCTGTGGCAGCCGCTGCTTCACAGTTTTCTAACTGAGCCACTTTTTGTTCTAGCTCTTGGGTTGTCGGATTACCTAAACGGGTATAAATAAAGCCCTGCTCTTCACCAGCAAATCGGGCTGCACCTTGGGCTGCATTAGCAAAAGAGAAGGTAGAGGTTTGGTAAAGTGGCGCACTCAGTGCGCCATGTGGGTCATTTGGTTTTTCTGGACCGTGAATACATTGTGTATGTAAGTGATGCTTAGTCATTGTGTGTTCTCGTTTTTATTATCAGTACTTCATACTCATAAATAAAACGTAGATACTCACAATGCACAAGCATGCCGGATGCTCAGATGGCTAAATATCACTCAGCCGTTTTTATTAACTGTACACAAAAGTTGTCATTTTGTATTTTCGGTCTCTTTGTCGCTGGTACGTGAGGCTATTTTACGGGCAATACTATTGGCGGTTTCTTTTAACAAGCTACGCTTATGCTCTAAGCGAGGTAACGGGCGACTAAGCTCCATCGCTTTATACCCTATACGCGCGGTAAAAATACCTGCACTTAGCCCTTGCGCTGCTCGGCCCGACAATTTCCCCAGTAATTCAGCGCTTAGTGCCGTTGCTGCTAAATCTGAAACTAACTCTGCACTACCAACAAACAATACTTGTTTCACTAATAAGCGGTACAATTTAATACGGCTTGCATAACCAAAACCAATACCGTAAATACGGCCAATTTGCTCAATGAGCTTAGTGCCACGCCATAGCACCGCCATCATATCGACTAAAGCCAACGGGCTTAGCGCAACCAATAAGCCAGACTCAGTGGCAAAACGGTTAATCAGTTTTTTCGCTTGCTGATCTTGGCTTACCAATAAGCTATCTGCGTATAAGGTCATGATTTCTTTATCAGTATGGTGACTTGCTATTTGCTGTTTAAACTCTTCAAACCCAGTAAGCGTTTGATGTTTATTAAGCTTTTCTAGCCATGGTAATGCTTCACCTACTTGCTCGCTATTAAGTAAGCGGTCGGCCTCGGTACGATGCAATTGATTACGCTTCAAACTTCTTAGCATACGGTACTCGCGCCAAATAACACGGGCAATCAGTAGCACACCACTGAGAACAGCCGTTAAATACACCGAACCTAAAATAATTGATTGCTGGAACGTCACAAACAATGACATCGCAAACTCAAGTAGCACTAAAATTAAAAAGCTAAAAACAAACACCCCTTTTAGGGTTTGCCATTTCGACTTTTTATACACGGGCTCAAGCTCAATGCTATCTTGCAGATCTTCTTCAGTGTCGATAAATTCGGCGTTTTCTATCACTTTAGCAACGGTTAACTCCTCTGCAGGAGCTTCGTTGCTTGCAGAGCTTGAAATACGGCGACCTGCCTGAAAGTTCATCTCCTTTGGTTGCTCACTCATGTTAGTTTATCTCCTATCAGGTACTGCATGACATGATCTAAACGAATATGCTTTAACCGTTTATCAGGGCATGGCAGTGGCGAAAACGATAAGAACTCAAAGCCCTGTTTTGGCCACTCTTGTTTGTTGAGAAGGCGTGACGGTGGCTGCGGCGGTAAATACGTTAGCCATTCTTGTTCGCCTAAAGGCTTGCCATAAATACAAGCTAACTGTTGGCCTTTCTCAGCCACTTGGCGTGGCTCTGTTGCGCAGATAGATGACATTGCCATGGTTTCGATTTGTACACCTTCGAACTTTAAATGATTCGTTTGGTCATGCACGATTGAATCAAGCAATAGCGCTAAATCTTTATGATATTGCGCACTAATATGATCTGACTTATTGGCCGCAAACAGTAGCTTGTCGATATTTGGTTTAAACAAACGCTTAAAGAAGCTTGCTTCACCATAATTAAAGTGCGCCAGCAATTGGTTAATAACACGGCTTTGCTCATGCAAGGTTTCGCTGCCTTCATTCAAGGCGCTGAGCACATCCACCAGCACAATTTGTCGGTCAAAATGACGAAAATGCTGCTCGTAAAAAGGTTTTACAACCTCTTTTACATAGGCTTTATAGCGCTTTTTAAGATGCGCTAAATTCGACCCTTCGGTTATGTCGTCTGGCACATTCGCAACTGGAAAAAACTGTAGTAGCGGCGCTCCTTTAAGCTCCCCTGGCATCAGCATACGACCAGGTTGCAGCATGGCAAGTTTGGTGTCTTTTTTAAGGCCCACTAATAACTGCTGATAAAGCGCAGCGACATCAGCAAGTTTGCTCTCATCAACACTGGCTGATAAATCAAGTTCAGCAAGGGCTGTTAAAAATGGCTTCGCTTTTTCGTTGCGTGCTGTTTGCTGCAAGAGTGAGTATTGTGACTCACACCAATCAGCAAATGATTGCTCTAGCATTGGCAAATCAAGTAGCCATTCACCTGGGTAATCAATAATGTCTAAATAGAGTGTTGATTGCGGTGCAAAGTGACCGCGTAGCCCCGAATTACTTTGGTACTTAATAGCTAAACGTAGCGTATTTATACGCTCGGTAGAGGCAGGCCATGCAGGCTCACCTTCAACAGGTAATAACGCTGCTAATGCATTTGTGTATTCAAATGTCGGTATTGTCAGTGCTTGCTGCGGCACTATTTTTGTGGCGATATGACGCTTTTCGCGCATCACATCAAAAAAAGGTAAGTTTTTATCGTCAGCTTGGCTGGTTAAATGTTTAACCAAGGCGGTAATAAAAGCGGTTTTACCGCTGCCACTTAAGCCTGTGACGGCTAATTTCACGTGTTGATCTAAACTACGGTGAAGGGCTTTTTCCGCTTTATTTTTTAACGAATTAAAGGTGTTCTTTGCAAATGATTGGCTCATAAAGTGTCTAGCACCTTATTTGCGCTGGGTATCACGATGCAAACAAGGTGCGTATATATCCTTTAAAGTTTGTTGATTTCACGGCTAACCGTAAATTCTGTTGATGTGACATAGCGTTCCATCTCTTGTAAACGACCATCAACTCGAGCAAGACGATCTTTTAAGTCTTGCAATGCACGGCGAGGTGGTTCCCCTTTTTGCCATACTTTAAATTTTACTTCAAGCGGGTCTTGGTGAATGCTGTCTGTGCTTTTCTCTGTTTTTTCTGCTGGTTTTTTATCTAAAATAAACCAAGCAGCAATGTAAGCAACAACAATAAATGGACCACCTGATAATAGCACTGCTGTCACGACTAAAATACGTACTAGCCAAAGCTCCATGTTAAAGTAGTCGCTGATACCTGCGCACACACCTGCTATTTTGCCACGCTCTGCGTCTCTAAATAATTCGCGTTTGGTACTCATACTTTACGTCTCCACTGCGGAGCCTCTTGGTCAAGTAAGGCTTCTAATGTTTCAACACGCTCTGCCATTTTATCTGCTTTTTGTGCAAGCTCTAATAATTGGCGGTGCTCGTGTTCACTTAAACCTTGGCTCACTTGTTTTTTACTACGGTAATGTAAAATTAGCCAAAGTGGGGCAACAACCACCATAAAAACAATAATCGGTGCCATCAAAACTTCTGCGTCGAACATGGTACTCTCCTGTCAATCCGTTATGTGTTTAAGCATTGGGGGACATGCCCCCATTTATTATTTTTTATCTGCTAGTTTTTTCTTAAGCTCAGCTAGCTCATCATCAATCTTTTCGTCTTGCTGAAGACCAGCAATTTCGTCAGCTAATGATTTTTTACCAAGATCATAAGACTCTATTTGTGATTCTAGACCATCGATCTTAGTCTCGTAACGTTCGAAGCGGTTTAAAGCGTCTTCAACTTTCGAGCTGTCGAGTGCTTTTTTAACTTCAAGACGTGACTCAGCAGAGCGTTGACGTAAGATGATTGCTTTTTGACGCGCTTTTGCATCAGCTAGCTTCTCTTGTAACGTGCTGACTTCTTGCTGTAGTTTCTCGATGTGAGACTCTACATGCTCAAGCTCAGTTTCAACCGCTGCGACTGCATCTGCTGACTTTTGCTTTTCAATCAGTGCTGCACGTGCTAAATCATCACGGTCTTTATTTAGTGCTAATTCAGCTTTTTCTTGCCAGTCTGCAACTTGAACTTTTAAAGTTTCAACGCGACGTACTAGCTCTTTTTTCTCAGCAAGTGTTTTTGCTGATGTAGAGCGAACTTCTACTAATGTATCTTCCATCTCTTGGATGATCAGGCGAACCATTTTTTCTGGGTCTTCTGCTTTATCTAAGATGGCATTGATATTAGAATTAACGATGTCTGCAAAACGTGAAAAAATTCCCATAACATTTACCTCTTTGGTGTTTTAACTTAATCAGTTGGTATATCTAGTATCAATATGCTTGCCAACTTTTATAAACTTAGAATAACTTAATATATTCAAACAGTTAAACTAAATTTATAAATTTCTTTAGTTCTCATAGATAATGAAATACACTAGATCTTAGTAAAAATGACTAAGAGTTAGGGAATATGAGCCAATTTCGCCAACAGGATAATTTACTCGGCCAATCTGACAGTTTTTTAAGTGTGCTTGATCAAGTTTCGCAACTAGCCAGTTTAGAAAAGCCAGTCCTTATTATTGGTGAGCGCGGTACGGGTAAAGAACTTATTGCTGCGCGTTTGCACTTTTTATCTAAGCGTTGGGACCAAAACTATATAAAGCTCAACTGTGCAGCGCTTAACGAAAACCTGCTCGAAAGTGAATTATTTGGTCATGAAAGTGGTGCATTCACAGGTGCTAGCAAACGCCACGAAGGCCGCTTTGAACGTGCTAATGGCGGTACGCTATTCCTTGATGAATTAGCCAATACCTCGGCGATGGTACAAGAAAAACTACTACGCGTTATTGAATATGGCGAATTTGAACGCGTTGGTGGTAAGCAAACCGTTAAAGTCGATACCCGTTTAGTCTGTGCTACCAATGAAGACTTACCAACCCTTGCTGAGCAAGGCGAATTTAGAAGCGACTTACTCGACCGCCTCGCCTTTGATGTTATTACCCTGCCCCCGCTGCGTGAACGCCAAGAAGATATCATGTTATTGGCAGAACAATTTGCAATTAACATGGCTCGCGATCTTGAGTGGGAGCTATTTAGTGGCTTTACGCGTAGCGCCATCGAAACGCTACAATCTTATGAGTGGCCAGGTAATATTCGTGAATTAAAGAATGTGGTTGAACGTAGCTTATATCGCCATGGTAACGAACATATTCCCGTTCACCAGATTATTTTAGACCCATTTGCGAGTAAATTTAGGCCTAAACAGCGCGTAAAAGCAGCAGTTAGCAGTGCCCCTGTTGCAAACGTCGAAGCTGCGCCTATCGCCACGACACAAAATCAAGACGTTGTGACACTCAATAAGCCCGACATTCAATTTCCTTGTAATTTAAAGCAGCTATCTAACGACTTTGAAATTGATGTCATTAAAAAAGCGCTTGAACATAGCCAATTTAACCAAAAGAAAACTGCAGAACACTTAGAATTAACGTATCATCAATTACGTGGCTATTTGAAAAAATACAATTTATTAGATCAGCAGCAATAGTTAGAGGCTAATCAGGTGTTTAAACCGTTACTTGCTTTGTCTTTGGTGTGCTTAGTAGGCTGCCTAGATAACGAAGAAAAAACCACAGAACAAAAAAACCAGGGCTTAGTCTATTGCGCTGAAGCAAACCCTGTGTCGTTTAATCCGCAAGTGACGACGACGGGTTCGACTATCGATATTATCGCCAATCAGCTTTATGATCGCCTGTTAAGTATTGATCCGGTGTCTGCCGAGTTTAAAGCAGAGCTGGCAACTGATTGGAAAATTAGCCCAGACGGCAAAGCAATTACCTTTACCCTGCGTAAAGGGGTTAAATTTCATACCACAAAATACTTTACCCCAAGCCGTGATTTTAACGCTGATGATGTAATTTTTACTTTCAGCCGCTTATTCGACGTTTATAACCCTTATCACTTTGTTGGTGATGCCAGTTACCCTTATTTTCAAAGTGTGGGTATTGATCAGCTTATTCGTCGCATTGTGCGTGTTTCTGATTACCAAGTACGGTTTGAGCTTTATAATGCTGAAAGCAGCTTTTTAGCAAACCTTGCAACAGATTTTGCCGTGGTATTATCGGAAGAATACGCCATGCAGCTTAAAGCGCGAAATCAAGAAAACTTATTTGACCAATACCCTGTGGGTACTGGCCCATATGTATATAAAGAATACCGTCGCGACCGTTTAATTCGCTATTACCGTAACCCTGATTACTGGAAACACCCTGTAGTACTTGAGCAACTGGTGTATGACATTACGCCAAACGGCACCACACGCGTTGCGAAAATGCTCACCAAAGAGTGTGATGTTACTGCGCACCCAAGCAGCGCACAGTTGAGTATTTTATCGCAACGTGAAGATATTAAAGTTCAAAAAGAGCAAAACTTAAATATTGGTTATTGGGCCTTTAACACTGAACGCCCGCCTTTTGATGATGTACGTGTACGCCAAGCACTCGCCAGCGCCATTGATGTCGATAAAATCATGCAAGCGGTATATTACGGTAACGGCATTAAAGCGCAGTCATTACTGCCTCCGGCTTCTTGGGCATTTGAAGCGCAAAAAGCCATGCCAGAATTTAACCCTGCACTTGCCAAAACATTACTCGCAGAAGCTGGCTACAAAAATGGCTTTGATATGAATATTTGGGCCATGCCAGTAAGCCGTATTTATAACCCCAATGCCCGTAAAATGGCTGAGCTGATGCAAAGTGATTTACGCAAGATTGGTGTGAACGTTAATATCGTCGAGTACGAGTGGAATACCTTTTTACAACGAATTGGTGAACATAGACACGATAGCGTGTTACTTGGTTGGGCTGCAGATACACCAGACCCAGATAACTTTATGAGCCCATTATTAAGCTGTACTGCGACTTTCAGTGGTAAAAACCCAGCAAATTGGTGTCACCCTGAGTTTGATTTATTACTTACTCAAGCCTTAGACACAACAGATCTTGAAAAGCGTAAACAATACTACAATCAAGCACAGCGGATCATAGTGCAAGAGCTGCCTATTTTACCGATAGCCCATGGTATGCGCTTTCAAGCAGCAAGTAGTGATGTTAAAGGCATAAGCTTAAGCCCGTTTGGTGGTATTTCACTAGCTAACGCGAGGAAAGAATAATGATCCTTGATTATATTCTACGCCGCTTAGCACTATTGATGTTTATGATGCTGACACTGAGTATCTTTACCTTTTCATTGAGCTTTTTGTTTCCGGGTGATGCACTAACTAACTTAAGCGGTATTACCAATAGTACCTTCTCACAAACCAGTGCCTTAGAAGAAAAATTCCACTTTACCGAAAACTACGTAGTGCAATACTTTGCCTTTTTAGAGCGTATTATTCAGGGTGATTGGGGAATTTCATTTGCATCTGGCGAAAGCGTATTTCAGCATATTCAAGACTTATTTCCTGCAACGTTAGAGCTTAGCCTTTACGCATTATTTGTCTCTGTTGCTGTGGGCGTACCGGGTGGTATTTTAGCTTCTGCTTACTACAAACGTTGGCCAGACAAATTTATAAACTCAGGCACGCTTATTGGCTACTCGATGCCTGTTTTTTGGTTAGCGCTATTGTTGATCATGGTGTTTTCACTGCAACTAGGTTGGTTTCCGATGTCGGGCCGTATGGGCCTACTTTACGAAATTGAACCTATTACCGGCTTTATTTTAATCGATATCATATTAGGTGACTTTCCGTATGATGGCATGGCATTTTTAGATGCAATACACCATCTAACCTTGCCTACTATTGTACTTGCCATGTATCCGACCACAGTACTGGTTCGCTTTACCCGCGACTCTATGCTGAAAGTACTCGATCAGAGTTACATTAAAACAGCACGCGCTAAAGGCTTAAACCGTGCACAGCTGATCCTTCACCACGCTCTGCGTAATGCGCTGCTACCGGTTATTAAACAAATAGGTTTACAGTTTAGTACCTTGATCACCCTTGCGATGATCACCGAAGTTATTTTCTCATGGCCGGGCATTGGTCGTTGGCTTATCGATAGTATTTATCAGCGCGACTACCCTGCGATTCAAGGTGGCTTACTCGCTGTTTCTATGTTCGTTATTTTAGCTACCATTATTGCTGAGCTCACTTATACCTTATTCGACCCATTATCGCGGAACCAAGCTCATGGCAAAGTTTAATTTATTCTCTGAAGAGTCGAATAAATCGCCGTTAGCGCGATTTTGGAAAAAATTTAAAACCAATCACCCTGCCCTTGTGGGTTTATGGTTGTTTATTGCTTTAGTGTTACTGGCTGTGTCTGCACCACTCCTTGCACCTTATGGCGTGAACCAGCAACACAGCGATGCTCTGCTGTTACCGCCATCGTGGCATGATGCAGGTGACGTACGCTTTTTATTGGGCACCGACGATTTAGGCCGAGATGTGTTATCGCGCTTAATGAATGGTGCAACCTACACCTTTGGTTTGTCGGTTGTCGCGGCTTTGATCACGACGGTAATTGGGGTGTTAGTAGGTACTTTTGCTGGGATCAGCCGGGGAATTCGCTCAAGCTTTTTGAATCACTTGCTTGATATTACGTTATCTATTCCATCGCTGTTACTAGCCATCATTATTATTGCGATTCTTGGCCCGGGCTTAATGAATACAGTATGGGCGATTATTTTAGCCTTACTGCCTCAATTTATTCACTCGGTACGTAACTTAATTGTTGAAGAGCTTAACAAAGATTACATCACGGCATTTAAACTGGATGGTGCGTCAAACTGGCATATTCTCGCCCGTGGTATCTTCCCGAATATTTACGAGCATATTGTGGTTATTTTTACCATGGCGCTTTCTACCGCTATTTTGGATATCTCGGCACTTGGCTTTTTAAAATTGGGCGCACAGCCCCCAACCACAGAATGGGGTGCTATTTTGGCTGAAAACCTTGGTTTAATTTACCTTGCCCCTTGGACTGTTGGCTTACCGGGCGTATTATTATTTTTAGCAGTACTGTCTACCAATTTAGTAGGTGACGGTTTACGCCAAGTGCTTAAAGAACGTAAGGCCGACTAATTATGCAATTACTCGATATTCGCAATCTCACGATAGAGTTACGCACCTCAGATACCGTTATTCGTGCGGTTGATAGAGTCAGCATGACCTTAAAAGAAGGTGAAGTGCATGCTTTAGTTGGCGAGTCTGGCTCAGGTAAAAGCTTAATTGCAAAAGCCATCGTTGGGGTTTTAAACAAACGCTGGCATATCACCGCAGACCGCATGCATTGGCGTGGTGTTGATTTAATGCGCTTATCTAACGAGCAGCGCCGTAAACTAGTAGGTCAAGACATTGCTATGATCTACCAAGATCCGAGTCGCTGCCTAGATCCAACTGCCAAGATATTTGACCAAATTGCCGAAACCCTGCCTGCGCAAGCAACCAGTGGCTTTTTCTTAAAGCGAAATAAACAGCGTAAAGACAGAGTAAAAGCGTTAATCCACAAGGTCGGTATTAAAGATCATAAAAAGGTACTCGACAGCTACCCTCATGAGCTCTCTGAAGGGATTTGTCAAAAAGTGATGATTGCCATGGCCATTGCGCGTACCCCAAAACTATTGATTGCCGATGAGCCAACTACCGCCCTTGAAAGCACCACGCGTGCGCAAGTATTTAGACTGTTAAAAAGCTTGAACCAACTAAAGAACATGTCGATTTTAATGATCTCTCACGAGCTTGAAGAAATTGTTGAGTGGTCTCATGGCATGCATGTTCTTTACTGCGGACAAATGGTTGAAGCTGGCCCAACTAATCGTATTTTTAGTCAGCCATATCATCCGTATACTCAAGCACTATTAAAAAGCTTGCCTGACTACGAGCAAGGGCTTGCCCACAAAGAGCCGTTTTATGCTTTAAAAGGCACCATTCCGACCTTGCAGCATTTGCCAATAGGCTGCCGCTTGGGTCCACGTTGCCCACAAGCACAAAAAGAATGTGTGGTTACCCCGAAATTGACCAAGCATCATAGTCATAGTTATGCCTGCCATTTCCCATTAATTAAGGCGATGAAATAATGCAACCACTGCTCAAAGTTCAAGCGTTATCAAAGAGTTTTAACCTGCGTGCAGGCTTGTTTTCACGCAAACGATTCTCTGTTTTAAGAGATATTTCGTTTTGCTTAGGACAAGGTGAAACCATTGCAATTATCGGGGAAACCGGCTCAGGCAAAAGTACCTTAGCTAAATTACTCTCAGGAGCCGATAACGCTGATAAAGGGCAAATTTTGCTCGATGGTAATATCATCGAAAATGATGGCTTGCGTGATAACGACTGTCGTCATATTCGTATGATCTTTCAAGATTCTGAGGCGTCGTTGAACCCGGGTTTAACCATTGGCGACATGCTTAACGACTGCTTACAGTACAACACTGACCTAAACAAAGAAGAGCGTGAAGATAAAATAAAACAAACCCTCGCAAAAGTGGGTTTGCTGTTAGATCATCAGCACTATTACCCTCATATGTTTAGTAGTGGACAATTACAACGTATAGCGCTTGCACGGGCTTTAATTTTAGACCCTAAGGTTGTAGTGCTCGATGAGGCATTATCGTCTCTAGACCCGTCTGTGCGTGCACAAACGGTAAACTTATTACTGCGTCTACAAAAAGATACTGGCCTTAGCTATGTGCTTATTACGCATCACCTAAGTTTAGTGCGTCATATTAGCGACCAACTTGTGGTACTTGATCACGGTGAGATTGTTGAATACGGCCAAACCGAAGCGATTTTCCAAAACCCACAATCAAACGTGACGCAGAAGTTGTTGAACTGCTGATAGTGAGCTGTCAGCTATCAGCCGTAAGCTGTCAGTTTGATTCGGCGTTAAAACGCCTCCTACGCGAGCGGTTTGATCACTCAATTAACTTTACTCTTTCCCCTCGAAACTTTACTCTTTCCCCTCGAAACTTTACTCTTTCCCCTCGAAACTTTACTCTTTCCCCTTGCAGCTTTACTCTTATCAAAACTTTTTATACATCCCTTGGCTTTGTGGTGCGACAAACTTGTAGCCAAGCTTTTCGTAAAAGCCTGGTTTGTCAGCGACCATAGTGACATAACTACCTTCAAAGGCGGCAGATTCAATGTAGCGGTCAACATGTTCCATAATGACACGCCCTAACCCTTGCCCTTGATATTCAGGTGATACAGCAATATCAACCACTTCAAAATTACAACCGCCATCACCAATAACGCGGCCCATGCCAATCAACTCATCGTTTTTACGAATACAAATAGCATAAAGAGAGTTTGGTAACCCCGCCTTTGCAGCCGCTAATGAACGTGCTGATAAGCCAGCTTTAAGGCGCATGTCACAGTATTCTTCTGCGCTTGGTAGCTGCTCTATTAGACTGTACTCCATAAAAGCTCTTTGTAACTTGCATTAGCTTTAACGGTAACAAAAAAGGCGCCAATAGGCCAATGCCAGTCAGTTAAGCTGACTGGCATTTCTTTTTTTATGTGGGTACTTTGATGGCTTAGGCTTTATCGCT
>NZ_SGPD01000037.1:0-141866 GCF_004208935.1 Pseudoalteromonas sp. CO109Y | reverse complement strand
CTTACTTGACTCAACCAACTCGTCGTTTTGCTTTTTTGTAAGCAGTCCGCCGTGTCGGTGGATGCGCATTATAGGGATGCAGCGAATTAACGCAAGCACTTTTTTGAGAAAACTTTAAAAAAACTGCCTTTTGTATCCTTTTTAGTCTAAAGACCACAAAAGAGAAACTTTATTAACGCTTCAGTAACTTTTTAACCGTATTTAAGGCCATAAAAGTACAATACTCTAAAAACAAAAAAGCCCAGCAATATAGCTGGGCCTTTAAATAATTCGCGTTTTTAGGTGTTAAGCAATGCCGTATTGATCACGGTATGCTTTTACTGCAACTAAATGCTCATCCATTGTGCCTTTGGCTTCTAGGTAACTAATTAAGTCAGCTAGTTTTACAATCGAGATAACTTTAGTGCCAAAGTCACGCTCGACTTCTTGAATAGCAGATAACTCCGCTTTACCTTTCTCTTGGCGGTCAAGTGCAATTAAAACACCACTTAAATCTGCACCATTATCTGCAATGATTTCCATAGACTCACGAATCGCTGTACCCGCAGTGATCACGTCATCGACTAACATGATCTTACCTTTAAGTTCAGAACCTACTAATGTACCACCTTCACCGTGTGCTTTTTTCTCTTTACGGTTAAAACAGTAAGGCACATCTTTGTCGTGGTGATCAGCTAAAGCAACCGCAGTAGTCGTAGCAATTGGAATACCTTTATAAGCAGGGCCAAATAATACATCGTATTCAATGCCCGCATCTTCAAGTGCAGCTGCATAAAAGCGGCCTAAACGTGCAAGGTCACGACCAGTATTAAATAAACCAGCGTTAAAGAAATAAGGGCTAGTACGGCCAGACTTTAAAGTAAACTCACCAAATTTAAGCACCTGCTTTTCAAGTGCGAATTCAATAAACTCTTTTTGATAATCTTTCATAACTAATAAACCTACTTCTTTATTAAGCTAATGCTTGCTTTTGAACGTCGATAATTTCACGAATTGAGTGCTTAGCTAATGTAAGTAGCTCATCTAGTTCGTCGAATGAGAAAGGTTCGCCTTCAGCTGTACCTTGGATTTCAATGATTTTGCCTGTTTCCGTCAAAATCACGTTCATATCTGTTTCGGCTTCAGAATCTTCTAGGTACTCAAGATCTGTGATTGGTTGACCTTTATATACACCGACTGAGATTGCAGCAATCATATGCTTAAGTGGGTTTGAATTGATCATACCTTTACTACGCATGTAAGTGAGTGCATCAACTAACGCGACGCACGCACCACTAATAGATGCTGTACGTGTACCGCCATCAGCTTGAATAACATCACAATCGATAGTAATGGTGTTTTCACCTAACGCTTTTAAATCAACTGCAGCACGAAGTGCACGTGCAATTAAGCGTTGAATTTCCATTGTACGACCGCCCTGCTTACCGCGCGACGCTTCACGACCATTACGAGTATGTGTTGAACGAGGTAACATACCGTATTCAGCCGTAACCCAACCTTTACCTTGGCCTTTCATAAAGCGTGGTACACCAGCTTCAACAGTTGCTGTACACAAAACTTTAGTGTTTCCAAACTCTACTAATACTGAGCCTTCAGCATGCATAGTGTAATTACGTGTAAATGTAACCGGTCTAATTTGATTAGGTGTTCTTTCGCTTGGACGCATTAACGATCCCCTTAATTCTGAATTTGCCACATTATAAGTCGATGTGGTGGCAGATGCCATGTGATTTACATAATTAACTGTATCTGAAAAGCCGATTTCAGAAAATTTACGCTAGAGGTTAAAAGCTGATACGGTATAATCAAGCAACTTTGAATATAAATAACACTAGGAAATTATCCATGATCCACAGCATGACAGCTTATGCGCGTCGCGAAATTAAAGGCGAATGGGGCACTGGCACTTGGGAAATTCGTTCAGTTAACCAACGTTACCTTGAGACTTTTATCCGCGCACCTGAGCAATTTCGTGGCATGGAACCTGTTATTCGTGAGCGTTTACGTAAACACTTACAACGCGGTAAAGTTGAAGTTTTCTTAAAGTTTGCTGCAAATCCAGCTCATGTTGGTGAGTTAACGATTAACGAATCACTGGCTGAGCAGCTAATTAAAAGCGCACAATGGGTGCAACAACAGAGTAATGGTGACATTAATCCTGTTGATATTTTGCGTTGGCCTGGCGTTATGGAAGCCGAAGAGCTCGATATGGATAGCGTAAACACTGCGCTAATTGCAGGCTTCGATGAAGTGATTGAAGATTTTAAACAAGCTCGCGGCGATGAAGGCGCAAACTTACAAGAAATGATAGCAACTCGCCTTGATGCTATTTTAGAGCAAGTAACTATTGTTGAAGGCCACTTACCAGAAATTGCTAAATGGCAGCGCGAAAAACTAAACCAAAAGCTAGAAGAACTAAAAACAGATATCGATGAGTCTCGCCTTGAGCAAGAACTTATTTACCTTGCGCAAAAGCAAGATGTTGCTGAAGAACTTGACCGCTTAAAATCGCATGTTAAAGAAACCAAAAAAATCTTAACTAAAGGCGGCGCATGTGGCCGACGCCTAGACTTTATGATGCAAGAGTTCAACCGTGAAGCAAACACATTAGCATCAAAGTCTATCAACAGTGATATCACAAACGCTGCGGTAGAACTGAAAGTGTTAATCGAGCAAATGCGTGAACAGATCCAGAATATTGAATAAGCACGCTTTACAGTTTTTTATAAGACCCAGCACCTGCTGGGTCTTTTGTTTTAAAAAGTCTAAAAGCAGGCAAACTTGAGCACTTTTAGCGAAATAAAGTACAATAGTTCAATTAAAGGCT
Organism: Pseudoalteromonas sp. CO109Y; assembly: GCF_004208935.1. Classification (NCBI taxonomy): domain Bacteria; kingdom Pseudomonadati; phylum Pseudomonadota; class Gammaproteobacteria; order Alteromonadales; family Pseudoalteromonadaceae; genus Pseudoalteromonas; species Pseudoalteromonas sp. CO109Y. The sequence continues at coordinate 139,039 of NZ_SGPD01000037.1, read as the reverse complement.
TGGATTAGCGATAGTCCGAGCCTGTTTATTTTTTATTAGAGACAGATCATGGCGCAAACTCGCGGAAATTTATTTATCTTGTCAGCTCCATCAGGGGCTGGTAAATCAAGCTTAATTGGTGCTTTACTAAAGAAACACAGCGATATGAAAGTATCGGTTTCGCACACCACTCGCTCACCTCGTCCGGGTGAAGAAAACGGTGTGCACTATCACTTTGTTTCTGTGGATGAGTTCAAAGCGCTAATTGAGAAAAATGACTTTTTTGAATGGGCGCAAGTGTTTGATAACTACTATGGTACGTCTAAGCAAGCAATCGAAAGCCAACTTGCAGCAGGTATTGACGTATTTTTAGATATCGATTGGCAAGGTGCTCAGCAAATCCGCAAATTAGTTGATGATGTTGAGACTATCTTTATTCTTCCACCATCAAAAGAAGAACTTGAATCACGCTTAAATAACCGTGGTCAAGACTCTGCAGAGGTAATCGCAGGAAGAATGGCAAAAGCACAATCAGAAACATCGCACTATAATGAGTATGATTATGTTGTTGTTAACGATGACTTTGATACTGCACTTACAGAAATCGAAACTATCGTTATGGCTAAACGTTTATCGTTAAAAAGCCAAACTGTGCGCCATCAGGCGTTATTAGAGAACTTACTTAAGTAATACTTTTAAGAATAAGATAAAAATTAACCACAAGCTATTGGCGAATTTAACTTGGTACAGTAAACTACGCCTTTGCTTAAGAATTTATTTGGAGTGCTGAGATGGCTCGCGTAACTGTTGAAGATGCAGTAGATGCAATTGGTAATCGTTTTGACTTAATTTTAGTTGCGGCTCGTCGTGCCCGCCAAATCGCGGTTGGTGGTAAAGATCCACTCGTTGATGCTGAAAATGACAAACCAACGGTTATTGCTTTACGTGAAATTGAGAAAGGGTTAGTAGATAGCTCTTCTATGGACTTAATTGATCGTGAAGAACAACAACATCAAGAAGCAGCAGAAATGGCTGCTGTGGCTGCTATCGTAGGTGGCAACCAGTAATCAAGCTCCCCGCTTTGATTTAGCTATACGGCTAGTATTTCTACACTAGCCGTTGGCAAGCCCTTCTTTTCATCGTATATTCTATTCATACCGTTACCGATTTACTTCATTTGCGCATTGGAGTGTGACTTTGTATCTATTCGAAGGCCTCAAAAAGAAAATATCCGAATACTTACCACCTGCTGATATTGAGCTGGTACAAAAAGCATACGTGGTCGCTCGCGAAGCCCACGAAGGCCAAACACGCTCAAGTGGCGAGCCTTATATCACCCACCCTGTCGAAGTGACACAAATACTTGCCGGCATGCACTTAGACCACGAAACGCTGATGGCTGCCCTAATGCATGACGTGATTGAAGACACTGACTTTAGCCAACAAGACTTAGCTGAAATTTTTGGCGACACGGTTGCCGAGCTTGTTGAAGGGGTGAGTAAGCTAGATAAGCTCAGCTTTAAAGATAAAAAAGAATTCCAAGCCGAAAACTACCGCAAAATGATCATGGCGATGACTCAAGATATTCGCGTGATCTTAATTAAACTGGCTGACCGCACTCATAACATGCGTACTTTAGGCGCACTGCGCCCTGACAAACGCCGTCGTATTGCCCGTGAAACCCTAGAGATTTATGCGCCAATTGCGAACCGCCTTGGTATTCATGATATTAAAAATGAATTAGAAGATTTAGGCTTTCAAGCGTTATACCCGATGCGTCATCGCGCATTAAGATCAGAAGTGGTCAAAGCACGTGGTAATCGTAAAGAAGTTATCAGCAATATTAAAACTGAAATTGAAGCGCGTTTAGAAGAGTCTGGCATCGAAGCAACTATATCTGGCCGCGAAAAACACCTTTATAGCATTTACAAAAAAATGCTTAATAAAGAGCTGTCGTTTAACGAAGTGATGGATATCTACGCGTTCCGTATCAATGTTGATAATATGGATACCTGTTATCGTGTATTAGGTGTTGCTCATAACCTTTACAAACCAATCGAAACCCGTTTTAAAGATTATATTGCTGTACCAAAAACCAATGGTTATCAATCACTCCATACCTCATTAGTTGGCCCTCATGGTATTCCTGTTGAGATTCAAATTCGTACCCACGACATGGATCATATGGCAGATAAAGGGGTGGCTGCTCACTGGATGTATAAAAAAGCAGGTGATAGCGCAGGCCACACAGCACAGCAGCGTGCTCGCCAATGGATGCAAAGCTTACTGGAGCTTCAGCAAAGTGCGGGCTCATCATTTGAGTTTGTTGAAAACGTTAAAACAGAGCTATTCCCTGAAGAGATCTATGTTTTCACGCCAGATGGCCGTATCGTTGAACTACCTATGGGTGCAACAGCAGTCGACTTTGCTTATGCAGTTCACACTGATGTAGGTAATACCTGTGTAGGTGCACGCGTTAACCGTAAACCTCACCCACTAAGCAAAGCACTTGATACAGGGCAAACGGTCGAAGTCATCACTAGCTCTGGAGCGCACCCTAATGCAACTTGGTTAAACTTTGTTGTAACAGGTAAAGCACGTTTAGGTATTCGCAATTACCTGAAGAGCCAACAGCATGAAGAAGCTATGCTGCTCGGTCGACGTTTACTAGACTCAGCACTTGGTGAAACCAAACTAGATGATATTCCAGATGAAAACATTCGCCGTGTACTTCAAGAGCATGAACTAAATACCGTACTTGAGCTATTAGTCGAAATAGGCTCAGGCAATCTAATGAGTGTACTTATAGCAAAACGCTTGATGCAAGTTGATGCAGACGACCTAGACGACCTAGCACAAAAAGCAAAAGCGACCATCATAGGTACTGAAGGCATGTTAGTTAATTACTCTAAATGCTGCCGACCAGTCCCAGGTGATGCTATTACTGCTTATATAAGCCAAGGTAAAGGCCTTACTGTTCACCGCCAAGAATGTAAAAACATTCGTGGTTGGGAAAAAGAGCGCTCAAAATACTTAGTTGTAAAATGGGACGATAACCCAGAGAAAGAATATATTGCAGCCCTTCGTATTGAGATTATCAATCACCAAGGTGCACTGGCTAAATTAACCAATGTTGTTGCCTCAACCCAAGCCAACATTGTTGAAATAGCGACTGACGAAAAAGAAAGTAATTTATACATGATAGATTTAGGCATCACGGTTAAAAACCGCGTTCATGTTGCTAACATTATGCGCCGCATTCGCGTTATGCCTGATGTGCAAAGAGTCTATCGTAAAAAGTAACAAGGATAATCATGAACAAATCTTTTATTTCTACTGATAATGCGCCTGCAGCAATCGGTACTTACAGCCAAGCAGTTAAAGTAGGCACGGCTGTTTATTTATCAGGTCAAATCCCACTTGTACCAGAGACGATGGAAGTGATCTCTGAAGACTTTACTGAGCAAACTCACCAAGTATTCAAAAACCTAACAGCTGTTTGCCAAGCTGCGGGTGGTCAAATTCAAGACATGGTAAAAGTGAATATCTTTTTAACTGACCTATCTAACTTTGCGATTGTTAACGAAGTGATGAGCCAGTACTTTAAGCAACCATACCCTGCACGTGCCGCAATTGGCGTACGTGCGCTACCAAAAGGCGTGCAAGTTGAGATTGACGGTATCATGGAGCTACCTTCAACAAACTAATCAGCCCTGCCAGCAACGCAAAGTTGCTGGCACTTTTTTAGAGAAAGTTCTTACTTCCCTCACCCGAAATTCTTGACTCATTAGCAAATCTCTAGCACTCTGTTGTTATAACAAGTAAAACCTTTAGCTAATGTAGTAAAAAAGGATCTCCAGGTGTTTAAGCTCGCTCACAACGGCAACGTTTTATTAGATGTTCATGAAAACTCGCCTCCTAGTGCTGCGTTTATTATCGAAGCATTAGAAAAGTCACCATTTTGCGAATGCAGAGTGGATCATGAAGCTATCAATAATTTCTTCAAAAGCGATTCAAATGAGCGCATGCTTGTTGTTGCCTCTAAACATGATGCGAACCTAGTTGTCACCTTGAGTGATGATAAAATGCTTGCCACAGGCGAGCTGACTTTAGCTGAAGGTGGCAAAGTCATGACGCTTGACGATGCCAAAAAAGAGCTTATCAAAGCAGGTGTTGCCCGCGGTTATAAGCAAGCTTTCTTAGAGAAGTTATTACAACAACAGTTTGAGCTACCTGCAGGTGAAGTTGCTAAAGGAGTGCTCGCAAAAGGCCGTTTACCGATTGATGGCCAACCGTCTAAGTTTGTACCACAGGTTGAGACCTTAAAAGACCGCTTAAAAACACCTAAGCTACGTGAAGACGGCACAGCCGATATGCGTGACTTTGGCAAGCTCGCCAGTGTCGAACCAGGTGTATTACTTATAAAACAAATTCCTGCTACTCCTGGTAAAGAAGGATTTACTGTTACTGGTGATGTACTTCCTGCAAAACCGGGGGAAAACACCAAGCTAGTCGCAGGTGAAGGCACCGAAATATCAAAAAACAACCCGCTTGAGCTAATTTCTGTGATCGCTGGTGTACCCGTTGATATCGCCAACGGTATGCGTGTCGATGATATTTTTACTATTGCCGATGTAAACGTAAAAAGTGGCCACGTAGATTTTGAAGGTAGCGTTATTGTGACTCATAACGTTGAACCTGGCATGCGCATTAATGCCAAAGGCGATATCACAGTTATGGGTACCGTGGAGTCTGGTCATTTATCAGCAGCTGGCGATATCACCATAAAACAAGGTGTAATTGGCCACCAGCTCGAAGATAAAAAACTGTCATGTAATATTATCAGCCAAGGTGACATTCACTTATCACATGGTCAATACTGCTACCTTGAAGCCAATAATATCCTCATTGAACGCCAAGCCAGCCATTGCACAATGAAAGCCACTAAGCTGTTGCAAATAGGCCAAGAGGATAATCCGCAAGGCAAGCTATTCGGCGGAGAGATCCTAGACGCACAAATGTTAATTGCCGGCGAAATTGGCAATGAATCTGGCGCTAAAATGGTTATTCACTTAGCAGCTTCGGGTGCTGATGTCACCGCACAAACAGATCAGTGTTTAAAAGATTTAGCACAAACAGATTCACAACTTGATACTTTGCAAGAAGCTATCGAAAAAGCAGATCAAGTAAAAGACGCCGAAAAGAAAAAGCAGTTACTCGCAAAGATTGGTGCAACACAAATGCACTATTGCGAGCAAGCTGAAATGCTTGAGAAAAAGCTATCAAGCTTAGAGCATCACCTGCATGATTTACTGGAAGATGCGCAATTAGTCGTTAATAAAAAACTGCATTCTGGCGTCGAAATTCATATTTTCGAAAAAGTTCTACTCACTAACCGCCAATACCCACCATGTAAGGTAAAACTTGAAGAAAACAAGGTTGAGGTAGAGTTTAAAACCAGTTAATAAAAAAGAGGCTTAAAGCCTCTTTTTACCAGGGTCATTACTCTTTAAAGAATTCCTTCTACTTGCTGTTTTAGCTTTTCAGGCCAAACACCAACTTGTACTTGCCCGATATGCTGTTTTTGTAACAGCAGCATAGCGAGTCGTGATTGACCAATACCACCACCAATTGTTTGCGGAAACTTTTTCGCCAGTAGCTGTTTATGCCAATCAAACTCTAGGCGAGCTTGATCGCCTGTAATCGCTAATTGTGTAGCTAAGGCATCAGGGCTAACACGAATGCCCATTGAAGAGATTTCAAATGCATCTTCAAGCACAGGGTTCCAAACTAAAATATCACCGTTTAAGCCTGCAAATTTACTACAGGTTTGTGTTGACCAATCGTCATAATCCGGTGCTCGTACGTCATGAATTTTGCCATCTGCAAGTGTGCCGCCTATACCAATTAAAAATACCGCACCGTATTCTTGTGCTACCGCTTTTTCACGTTGTTTCGCAGTAAAGTCAGGATACATCTGGCGTAGCTGTTCACTGTGTACAAAGGTGATTTGCTCTGGCAAAAACGGCGTTAAATCAAACTCGCTTGCGACAAAACGTTCGGTTGCTTTAATAGCCTGATAAAGTGATGTCACGGTTTCTTTTAGCTTGTCTAAGGTACGCTCTGTACTCTCGCAAATTACTTTTTCCCAGTCCCATTGGTCAACATACACCGAGTGAATTGGGCTTAAAGATTCTTCATCAGGACGAAGCGCCTTCATGTGCGTATAAAGTCCTTCACCTACCGAAAAATCGTAATCAGCCAAGGTTTTGCGTTTCCACTTAGCTAATGAGTGGACTACTTCAAATTGGCTACCCGGAATTGTTTTCACTGCTACCGATACAGCATTTTCAGTACCGCTTAAGTTATCTTGAATACCATCGCCTACTTTTGCCAAGATCGGCGCTTGTACTTCAACTAACCCTAATTGTTGTTCTAATTGGCTTGAAAAAAACTGTTTTACTTTACTAATTTGCTGCTGTTGCTGCAGGTAGTGTGAACTCATAATAATTGGCCTCATTCCCAGTTATTGTTACTTGCTTAATTAGAGAAACCCGCTGCTTGGTCCCTCCTGTTAAAACAATCCTCAACTAAACAAAGATAATTTTCAATAACCCGCAATAAAAAGAACTTAACATTGAAATTTTCATAAAAATAATGCTATAAAATTTATTGATTCACTAATTAACACTAATAAATACCATGGAAAATTATCAAATCGATAATCTCGATAAAAACATCCTTAATGCTTTAATGGAAAATGCGCGAACAGCCTATGCAGAACTCGCTAAACGCTTTGCAGTCAGTGCCGGGACTATTCATGTACGGGTCGAAAAAATGAAACAAGCGGGAATTATTACAGGCACCCAAGTCAGTATTGATGCCAAACAGCTTGGTTACGATGTTTGCTGTTTTATTGGTATTAACCTCAACAATGCCCGTGATTACCCACAAACTTTACTGCATTTAAAAGAGCTAGAAGAAGTTGTCGAAGCCTATTACACCACAGGTAATTACAGTATATTTATCAAAGTGATGGCACGCTCAATTGATCATCTACAAGATGTGTTAATTAACAAAATACAAGCCATCGAAGCTATTCAATCAACAGAAACGCTGATCTCATTACAAAACCCTATTAGCCGTGCTGTTGTTCCCTAGGGTATAATCAGCGCCAATTAGAATCCGTCAACGAGCACACAACTATGGATACAACTCGCTTTGAGCGTGTTAAGCGCGTGTTAGACCGCCGCCAAACGGACCTAACGGTTTGTTTAGAAGAAGTACATAAGCATCATAATTTATCGGCCATTGCCCGCACAGCTGACGCGACTGGCTGCCATCACGTACATGCAGTATGGCCAGAGAATCAAAAATGGTTAACTAACAATACCTCAGGTGGTAGTAAAAACTGGCTAGAAACTCACTTGCATCGTAATATCGATGAAGCGGTTGCCATGATGCGTGCGCAAAATCCTGAAGTACAAATTTTAGCAACTCATCTCAGCGACGATGCAGTCGACTTTCGTGAAATTGATTACACCAAACCGACGGCTGTTATTGTTGGCCAAGAACGTGATGGTATTTCGCCGCGTGCCCTTGCCCATGCAGATAAAAACATCATTATCCCTATGCAAGGAATGGTGCAATCTCTTAATGTATCTGTTGCTGCTGCACTTATTCTATTTGAAGCACAACGCCAACGTGAAGAAGCCGGACTTTACAACCGCGATATGCTTGATGCGAAAATAAAGCACCGTATCTTATTTGAAGGCTGCCACCCTATCATTGCTGAACAATGCCGTGAAAAAGAGCTACCGTACCCTGAGCTTGATGAAAGTGGTGAAATTGTTGCTGATGAAACGTTCTGGAACATTTTAAAACACACGCAACCGCTTGAAGCCACTAACGAGAGCAAGTAAACTGAAAAACAGTCTACTAATTAATAATTTGAGTCACCTTTGAGTCATCCTAGCTTAGCGTTATACCCAATTACAGAATTAAAAGGCGTCGGCCCGAAAATGGCCGAGCGCCTTGCTAAGCTAAATATTCATACGGTGCAAGACATGCTGTTTCATTTACCTCATCGCTATGAAGACCGGACCCGCATTCACCCAATTTGCGAACTCCAACCGCATAGCCATGTTAGTGTTGAAGCCACCATTGAAACCAGCCAGATTACCTTTGGTAAAAGACGCATGCTGGTTTGCCAAGTAAATGATGGCACGGGCCGTTTAACGCTGAGGTTTTTTAACTTTAGCGCAGCTCAAAAAAATGCCTTAAGTACAGGTAAAATCATTCGCTGCTTTGGTGAGATCCGCCGTGGTCGTGTTGGCTTTGAAATGACACATCCGGAATACAGCTTATCGGATACCCCTTCTGAGCAACCAACGAACACCACGCTTACGCCGGTTTATCCTGTTACCGAAGGGCTGAAACAGTTATCTATTCGTGCACTTAGCGATCAAGCTCTTGCACTATTAACTAAGTACCCTGTCGAAGAGTTACTGCCAGAGCAGTTTCAACCGACCGGAATGTGTTTAGCCGATGCACTTATGACCTTACATCGCCCACAAAACGATGTTGATTTAACTGCCCTTGAACAAGGTATGCACCCTGCCCAGCAACGGCTAGTGTTTGAAGAGCTGCTTGCGCAAAACTTAAGTCTTTTAAAGCTACGTCAAAAAGGGCAAACGGTAAAAGCAGTATCATTAAAGCCTCATAATCAACTTGAGCAGCAGTTTTTAGCTAATTTAGCCTTTAGCCCAACTAACGCGCAAAGTCGTGTGGTGGCAGAAATCAAAGGTGACTTACAACACCCATTTCCGATGATGCGTCTAGTGCAAGGCGATGTAGGCTCCGGTAAAACCTTAGTTGCAGCACTCAGTGCGCTCACCGCGATAAGCGAAGGCTATCAAGTAGCGCTAATGGCACCAACAGAGATTTTATCAGAGCAACATGGCATCAACTTTAGCCAATGGTTTAATCAACTCGGTGTTGAAGTCGCTTGGTTAGGTGGCAAAAGTAAAGGTAAAGAGCGTGCAGCAACTTTAGAAAAAATCGCCTCTGGGGAAGCACAAATGATTGTTGGCACCCATGCGTTATTCCAAGAGCAGGTTGAGTTTAACAATCTCGTATTAATTATTATTGATGAGCAACACCGCTTTGGTGTTCATCAGCGCTTATCACTGCGCGAAAAAGGCCGCTTTGGTGACTGTTACCCGCACCAATTAGTGATGACAGCAACACCTATCCCGCGAACGCTAGCAATGACAGCCTACGCTGACTTAGAAACCTCAGTGATTGATGAGTTACCACCCGGTAGAACGCCTATTACAACGGTGGCTATTCCAGATGCACGCCGAGACGAAATAATTCAACGTGTGAGAACAGCGTGTACAGAGCAAGGTCGTCAAGTGTATTGGGTTTGCACTCTGATTGATGAATCTGAAGTACTGCAATGCCAAGCCGCGGAAGATAGCGCAGAGCAATTAAAAGCAGCACTGCCAGAGCTAAACGTTGGCTTAGTGCATGGCCGGATGAAAGCCGCCGAAAAGCAAGCCATTATGAGTGAGTTTAAAGCGGGCAATATTCATGTACTCGTTGCCACAACGGTGATAGAAGTAGGTGTTGATGTGCCTAATGCCAGCCTTATCATTATTGAAAACCCTGAACGGTTAGGGCTTGCACAACTCCACCAGCTGCGCGGCCGTGTTGGTCGTGGGGCTACGGCATCACACTGTGTTTTACTCTATCACGCGCCATTATCAGCTACAGCGCAAAAACGCTTAGGTGTGCTGCGTGAAAGTAATGATGGCTTTGTTATTGCTGAGCGAGATCTCGAAATCCGTGGCCCAGGTGAAGTACTTGGTACCAAACAAACAGGCCTAGCCGAATTTAAAATTGCCGACTTAAACCGCGATAAACAAACACTCGATCATGTAAGACCCATTGCCTTCAAAATTTTGAACGACTATCCAGAGCTTACCGATAAATTGATTCAACGTTGGCTTGCTGGCAAATCAAACTACGCACAAGCTTAATCGCAAGTCTAACTAGGCTACAAATTCTCGGCTAGAACAAAAAAGCCCAGCTAATTAGCTGGGCTGACAAGTTAGGGAGTTATCCAAAGGTTGGATTAGAACTTGTATTCAATACCAACACCTAGGTAGTCTTGGTCAACTTGATTGTCTGTATCAAACGTTGAGTAGAAACCAAATACTTTGGTGTTTTTGCTAAGCTTGTGATCAACACCTGCAGAAATAGCTGTTTTCTTATCGCCTTCATCAAAGTCAATTACTTGGTACTGCACTTTGAAAGTATTACTATTCATTTGGTAAGCAGCATTTACTAAGTAGCCATCAGCTTCTGCACTACCATCCACTTTTTCTTGTGTTTGGTACATAGCACCTAGTTTAAAGTCACCTAGTTTACCTTGTACTGTTGCACGAACAATGTCGTAACCTTTTACTTCGCTGTCAGCTGCAACTGATGCATAGAGTTTGCTTTCTTTAAGTTTTGCATCGCCGTAAGTTAACGCTACTGAGTAACCGTTATCAGCGTCTACATCATCTTCAGCCACATAAGTTGCTAATACTTTGAAGCCACTGAAGTCTTTAGAAGCATAAGAAATTGTGTCGCCTAAACGGTTTTCACCTTTAAATGCGTTCTTGATATCACCTTCAAGGTCATTGAATAAATCAACTTTACCTTGAGACTGCTTCATTGCTGTATCGTTACGACCGATAACAACTTGACCAAAGCTACCTTTAACACCCACGTATTGGTTACGTGCAGTGATGTTATCGTCATTGTCGCCTTTTGAATCAGCGTCAGATACGTCTACACCAAACTCAAATTTATAAACAGCTTCTAAGCCTTCAGAAATTTTTTCTGAACCTTTTAAGCCAAAACGTGAGTTATTGCTTTTAATTTCAGTGAAAGACCCTTCGCCATCATCTGATGATTGAACAGTCACGTTTGCTTTACCATATACATCTACATCAGCTAATGCAGAAAAAGATAAACCACCAAATAAAGCTAGGAATAAGCTAGACTTTGCAAATTTCATGTCGTTTCCTCAATAATCGCAACAAAAAACACATGTGTGTTTCGATGCGCGCAGTGTGACAGCGAAAAATGACAGAAAGATGACAATTGAAATAAAAGCGTCAATTTAGCTTCATAAAATGTAATTATTTTTGAAATAAAAACGTAACCTTCTGTTGCAGCATTAATTTTTTATGAAAGCTAAATTAAATTAATTTTAAGCTTTTATTTGTAGTTCAGTTAATAAGGTCACTAACTTCTCTAATAAAGGAGTTTGTTCGTTATCTCTGTGGTAAGCAACAAACACATCGCGCGAGGTATGCGCAACATCTTCAACATGATAAAGCTCACCAGATTTAAGCTGCTCTTCAACTAGTAACTGAGGAATAAACGCACTGCCGCCACACTTCAAAATTAAATCAAGCGCAATACGACCCGTGCTGGTTCTAAAATAAGGAGGAGCGTGACCGTTAAACTCACGAGCATGCCATAAAGAAAAGGTGGTTCCCCAATCAACATAAACATATTGATTATCGAAAAAGTTTTCACTATTTGCTGTTTCAAACGCGCTCACTGGAATAATAGGTAGCTCACAAATTCGCTGTACAACTAGTTCATCTACTTTAGGGGGATCGAACAACACAGCTAAATCTAGAGTACGTTCCAGTAATAAGCGAGTACTCTCTTGTTGTGCTTTGACTTCAGCAACTAACGACACACCCGGCATAGCAGAAACAATATTAGTAATACCAAACTGTAAAAATGCATCCCATATATTAGGTGTTCCCGCTAAGCTAATTTGCTTATGCATATTATCTGCAAGTGCCACATCAACTTTTGCGCGCTGCATACCCGTAATGATCATTTGTGCGTGTGGCAGTAGTCGCTCACCCGGCGCCGTTAACTGTATGTTGTTTCGTTGACGAATAAATAAGTTAACGCCTAAACCTTGCTCTAATTGTCGGATCCGAAAACTCACCGCAGACTGTGTAATATATAAATTTTCAGCTGCTTTACCGAAATGGCGTGTACGAACCACTTCAACAAAAGTCTTCAATAAATCGATATCCATTTTTTACCCTTACGATAAAAATAATTTGTTTAATAAAATCGACAACTTGATCCATACTCCAGCAAGAAATTAGGGCATGAGGATAAAGCCATGAGCAATGACATTTCATCACTTCGTCAGGCATTTGCAAGCCAACGTCAATTCTATGATGATCAAAATTTCCCACGCGGTTTTGGTCGTAGTGGTCACTTCACTTTGCTAGAAGCCGACATTCTCGAGCAGCATGGTGTTGTTCTAAAGGGTTTATACAACAAAACCCTAGAACCACAAAATGAATTTCAAACTCAATTTGTACAAGTTGTTACCGGTAATCTTGAAGCGACCAATCCGATTGAGCGCGCTTGGATAAAATACCTTAAGCAAACAACCTGTAAAACCAAGTTTCACACATTATTTGGGCGCTCTCGCATTGCGACCTCAACACCACAAAGTGTTGAATATTATTCTGAGTCAGACAGCCTATAACAATTTGCTTTTTTACCCTTTTAGGGTTAAAACTTGTAATAACTTTTGTTTCGCCAATAAGTTATTACAAGGCAAGCTGTGACTCGAAGAATATTAATAATTGAAGATACGCCAACCATTGCGCGGGTGCAAAAGCACATCGCGCAAAAAGTTGGATATGAAGCCGACATAGCCGGTAGCTTAGCTGAGGCAAAAGAGCTTATTAGCAAGCACAGTTACTTTTGTGCCGTAGTAGATTTTATTCTACCTGATGCGCCAAACGGTGAAGCAGTTCCTTGCACCATCGAAGCCGATATCCCGACCATTGTAATGACTGGCAACCTTGACGAAACAACACGTAGTATCGTTGAAAAACACCCCATCATTGACTACATCACCAAAGAAAATAAACAAGCCTATCAATACCTAGAAAAACAACTGGCTCGCTTGCCTCGTAATGAGCAAATATTGGTATTAGTAGTCGATGATTCAGCGGCAACACGCCACCATATTTGTAACTTATTAACCCGTCATAAATACCAAACAATCGAAGCGGTTGATGGTGTTGATGCTTTAAAAGTACTGGCTGAAAACCCAAAAATATCGGTGATCATTACCGATAATGAAATGCCTAACATGAATGGGGATGAGCTCTGTGTTGAAATTCGCCGTTTATACTCCAACGATGAAAAGGCCATAATCGGCATTTCTGCACTCGATACTCTGCATTTATCAACGCGCTTTTTGAAATCTGGCGCAGACGATTACCTTCGTAAGCCATTCAACAATGAAGAGTTTTATTGTCGGCTCAGCCAAAACGTCGACATGCTTGAAAACATTAAAACGATTCGTTTACAAGCAAACACTGATTATCTCACTAAGCTGCCTAATCGCCGCTATTTCTTTGGTGAAGCAAACAGTCATCTAAAAGCTGCAAAAGTGTCAGATACCTCAGTCTCTTTAGCCATGATTGATATTGACCACTTTAAATCAATTAACGATAACTACGGTCATGATGCCGGCGATGAAGTTCTTAAGGGGTTATCGCAATGTATGGCAAAGTATTTTGAAGATAACTTAGTAGGCCGCTTTGGTGGTGAAGAGTTTGCAGTCTATTTTGCTGATCAAGACAAACAAGAATCGTTGCAACGCTTAGAGAAGTTCCGCTTATTTGTCGAAAAGCACAGCCCTGAGTTCAGTAAAGACCATATCAAGTTTACACTGTCGATTGGTTTTCATAATGGGCCTGTTTATAGTTTGGATGAACTAATAAAACAGGCCGATTTAAAGCTTTATCAAGCTAAAGACACTGGCCGCAACAAGCTAGTAAGCTAAGCCTACACAGGCTTAGTTACCGCCTCTAATTGCGCTTTGCGTTGCTTACGGCTCTGACGATACGAATCCCAGCTGAATAATGCCAAAGCGCTCCAAATACATGCAAATGTCACCACTCGCTCAGCATCAAATACCTCACCATAAAAAGCCACCGCAAGCATAAACATTAAACTTGGACCAATGTACTGAAAAAAGCCAAGCGTACTGTATTGCAGGCGCTTTGCTGCACCGGTAAAACATAACAGCGGTAAGGTTGTCACCACACCAGCACTAATAAGTAACAAGTTAATGTGCCAATCGTTTGCAGTTAAATCAGAGCTTGCTGATGGCATCATCAACCACCAGTAAATTAGCGCAACCGGTAATAAAATAAGTGCTTCAAGCAGTAACCCTGGCAATGATTCAATCGGCAGCTTTTTACGAAGTAGCCCATAAATAGCAAACGATCCTGCTAATGAGAAAGCAACCACAGGGAATGAACCAAAGCTCACAAGCTGAAGCAACACACCACAAAGCGCTAGACCTACCGCAACGCCTTGCCACTTGCGTAGTCGCTCACCTAAAAATAACATACCCAATAACACATTCAGTAATGGATTTATGTAATAACCTAAACTGGCATCGAGCATATGATTATTGTTCACTGCCCAAATAAATAACCCCCAGTTAAAGCCAAGTAAACTTGCTGTTATTACCAACATCAAAAGTAATTTAGGTTGTCCGAGTACAACACGAATACGCTGCCATTGATGACGAGCAGCAATAATAAGAAGTAAAAATAACACCGACCAAATAACACGGTGCATTAAGATTTCAAACGCAGAAATCTGCTGTAGAAACTTAAAGTAAATGGGCGCAAGACCCCACATAAAAAAGGCTAAACAAGCGAAAATAACGCCTTTTCGCTGCTCAATGTTGGTAGGCATAAGTTTGGCTTTATAGTTTAAAAACGCTATTTTACGCCCCCTTAGCAGTGACGCAACCAAAACACGCTAAATAAACCCATGTATTTACTTCTTAAAAGGGACTGTCATTATTGCAAAGTAACGCCTTGATATTAAGCACCTGTGAAACGCTGAATTCTGCATCTTGAGGTCGTTTGGGTATATTTCTACAGACATCGCCATAAAAAACCACTAAAATGCTTGGCGATGAATACCAATACCGCAATGTCCAACACACCCGTTCGATCACCACAAGCCGTACTCAAACAAGTGTTTGGTTACAAGGACTTTCGTGATGGCCAAGAAGCGATTATAGCCGCAGCGCTAGACGGACAAGACTCGCTTGTACTCCTACCAACGGGTGGAGGCAAATCATTATGCTATCAAGTACCTGCTTTGATCCTTGATGGTGTGACTGTGGTTATCTCGCCGCTTATTTCCTTGATGCAAGACCAAGTTGCCCAACTAAGAGCACTCGGCGTGCAAGCGGCCTACATCAACAACAGCCTGCCTTTTGAAGAGCAGCAAGCTGTCTATCAGCAATTGCACTATGGGCAAATTAAGCTGTTATATGTTGCACCAGAAAAAGTACTGCAACACGAATTTTTAGAACGCTTGAGTCATCTAAAACTCGCACTTTTTGCAATTGATGAAGCTCACTGTGTGTCGCATTGGGGTCATGACTTTAGGCCGCATTACTGTCGGCTCAACGAGTTAAAGCAACGCTTTATGCATGTGCCCATGATGGCCCTTACAGCAACGGCAGATAAAGCAACTCGTTACGATATTATTGAACAGCTTCAGCTTAACCACCCTTACGTGCACACTGGTAGCTTCGATAGACCGAACATTCGTTACACCATAGAAGAAAAATTCAAACCTATGGTGCAACTGCTTCGATATTTAAAAGAGCAGCAAAATCAAAGTGGCATTATTTATTGCACCAGCCGCAAACGGGTTGATGATGTAGCCGAAAAACTTGCAGACGCCGGGTTCAATGCCGCCGCCTACCATGCGGGAATGAGTAACGAGCAACGCCAATTTGTGCAATCGGGCTTTGCCCGTGACGATATTCAAATTGTGGTTGCGACCGTTGCCTTTGGCATGGGAATTAATAAACCAAACGTACGTTTTGTGGTGCATTACGATATTCCAAAAAGCATCGAGGCTTACTATCAAGAAACCGGTCGTGCAGGTCGTGATGGCCTGGCTGCAGAAGCGATTATGTATTTTGATCCGGCAGACATAGGCCGCGTACGCCGCTTTTTTGAAGATATTGAAGACGAGCAACGTCGTCGTGTTGAAGAGCAGCGCTTTAATGCCATGGCAAGCTTCGCCGAAGCACAAACATGCCGCAGACAAATCTTGCTCAATTATTTTAGTGAATATAAGCGCGAAACCTGTGGTAACTGTGATATTTGCTTAAACCCACCCACCAGCTTTGATGGCACCCTTGTAGCGCAACAAGCCTTGTCGTGTGTATATCGTGCTGAGCAACGTTTTGGGATTGGTTATATTGTTGAGTTACTGCGCGGTGCAAACACTAGCCGCATTCGAGATAACAATCACCATCAGCTAAGCACCTATGGCATAGGTAAAGAACACAGCGTGGAATTCTGGCTAAGTATTTTAAGGCAGCTTATCCATCAAGGGTTATTAAGCCAAGATATTACCCAAGGTTCGTCATTACGCTTAACCGAAGCCGCCCGTGCAGTACTTAAAAGTGAATATGCATTGCAACTTGCTGAGCCTCGCTTACAAGCTAAGCACGTTTACCAAGATAAACTCGCTCAGTTTAATTACGATAAAAAGTTATTTGCGAAATTACGCGCTTTACGTAAAGAACTGGCCGATGCCGATGATGTACCACCTTATGTGGTATTCAATGATAAAACCCTCGCTGAAATGGCGCAGTTAATGCCAACCAACGACAGTGAGTTTTTGAAGGTGTCAGGTGTTGGTTTCACTAAACTCAATAAGTACGGCGCACCGTTTTTAAATACCATTCGCGACTATCTTGCCACCAATTAGGACTGCTATGACTGAACTAACTTATGATGCCGAGCATGAGATTATTCTCATAACGTCGAGTGAGCTTCCACACGATGAAGACTTTGAACTTTGGGCAACCCTTTTCTTGCACGCGCCAGCCATAACAACCGCCGACTTTGATGCCGGTGCTGATCGTCATCAATTACGCTTTCACTTTACAGATCATAGTTTTAATCTAAACTTTGAACATTACAGTGAAAGTATTTGGATCAATGCTGAGGGCATAGAAGCCAGTGCTGCATTGCCACAACTTCATCAGTATTTAGTAGCGCAATTACAATAATAAGCTAGACATTTCCCACGCTTAGTATGTAGTAGTTGCACAGGAGATACTCAACTAAGGGTGTAAATGGGATTTAAGCAGTCGCACTTTGTTGCTAGGTTAATAACACTATTACCAATCTGCATAGCAGCCAATGTTCATGCAGAGCAGTTCTTTACTGACGATAGTAATTATTGTCAAAACCAACGTACGCTTAAATCACAAGATAATAACTTACGCCGCCAGCTCGATGCGGATAACCCCCTACCCGATGCCGCTAATAACCGTAAAATAGTCTCTATTGAACTTGAACAGCTGAACGTATTTAACACTGAGCTTGAAGAAGAAAATAACTTTTTATTTCGCTTTGCCAATCGCGCTCACATGACTACAGAGCCTAATGTAATACACAGCGTTTTATTGTTTCAAGAAGGTGATGTTTACAATCCACGTAAACTGCTTGAGTCAGAGCGATTACTGCGTAAACAAGGCTACTTATATGATGCGCGTATCAACGCAAAGCTCGATTGTGATGGCAACGTACATGTAAAAGTAATTACGCGCGATCTGTGGACCCTACTGCCCGAAATAAGCTTTAGCCGCAGTGGTGGTAAGAATGAGTCGAGCATTGGCTTTCGCGAATCTAACTTTTTAGGCTGGGGTAAACGAGTGTCGTTTAGTCGTACCCGTGATGCTGATCGCACTGGTTATCTGTTTGTGTATGATGATCCGCATATTTTCTCTAGCCGTTATCAAGGCCGTTTAGAATATTCAGATAACGATGACGGTAAACGTCATTATCTCGATGTAAGCTATCCTTTTTTCTCGATTGATACGCCCTACAGCTACGGTGTTACAAGTTACTCTGATCAACGCCGAGAGTCACTTTACTATCGCGGTGACGTAGTTAGTGAGTTTGAACAAAAAACCTTATTAAACCGCGCTTACTTTGGTCATTCATCACAACTTGGTAATAGTTGGACTCAGCGCATTAAGCTTGGCATCGAAAACCGAGAAGAAACCTTTAGAGAAACGCCATTCACGCGCTTTCCTATCGCTGAAGATAGAACGCTGAGTTACCCTTACGTTAGTGGCCAATGGTTTGAAGATCACTACGTTAAGGTTAGAAACTTCGATAGCATCTACCGCACTGAAGATTTAAACCTTGGTTGGAATATCCATGCCTTACTCGGTTATTCGAGTGATGATTTTAGCGACGATGCCAGCCGTACTATTTATTCGTTATCTTTATCAAAAGCGCATTACTCTGGAGACAATCAGTTATGGCGCTTTAAAGCAGACCTTGATGGCTACTGGAATGAAGAAACCGATGATGTCGAAAACCTATTCGCTAGCACGCAGCTACAGTATTATCTCAATACCACACTAAGGCAAAGCTGGTATGCCAAAGTACGCTTACAATATGCTGAAAACCTCACTGCTGATAAACAACTCACTATTGGTGGTGAAAATGGTCTACGCGGTTACCCGCTTGACTACCAAGTAGGCGACCGCAGCTTCTTAGTGAATCTAGAAAAACGCTACTACTGGGAATATGACTTACTACAATTGTTTAAAGTGGGTGGTGCCGCGTTTTATGATATTGGTAGAGCTTGGTATAACGACAAAGATAATGGTGCCAATGGTAACGTGCTACAAAATGTGGGTGTGGGCCTGCGCTTAGCGCCAAGCCGTGCCAATGCCGGTACGGTTATTCACCTAGATATTGCCGCACCTATTAACAAGCAAGATGACGACATAGACTCTGTGCAATGGCTAGTAACGGTTAAAAATACCTTTTAAAGTAGTGTTATTGTTAAGCTAAAAAGCTAAAATCGAAGCGTAAAATATTAACTTAGGAACCCTTTTGGACTTCGTCGAATTCTTTAACGAGCAATATCATTTAATCGTGACTATTATCGCGGTTTTGCTCTATCCATTACTGCGTAAAACCACCAAAAAGCTGCTGTTAAAAGCAATTAAAGGCAAGGCTGATCCGCATCGTGAATACCGTGCGGAGCTGTTGCTGAATATTATTCTTGCCATTGTTATGCTGTGCTTAGTGTTAGTTTTTTGGGGGATAGAGCTACGGGGCTTATTAGTACTTGGCTCATCAATTTTTGCCATGCTAGGTGTCGCGCTTTTTGCCGCCTGGTCTTTACTAAGTAACCTAACAGCGTTCTTGTTGATGTTTATTCAAAACGACTGCCGTGTTGGCTTTTGGGTAAGAGTAATTGACGGTGCAAACTTCTTAGAAGGCCGCATTATCGAAATGGGCTTAATGAATGTTGTACTTGAGCATGTTGATGGTCACAAAGTGATTTACCCAAACAACATCTTTGTCACCCGCCCTGTAATGGTGTTAAAGAACCCACCTACAGCGACTAAAGCGCCAACCATAAAACGTATTTTAGGCCCAAAAAAGTAACGGCTTAAAGTTAACGAGACCTTGCTAAATAGGTGTTATTTTTCTGCTTCCGTAGGCGATTAATATAAAACAAAATAGAATGACTAAAGGGTGAAATAACACGATATGAGCAACACTTAGCTCTGTAAAAAAGCCGTGCGTAAGTGAAATAGCAAGCGTAAATAAGCCTGTGTAAAATAGAAACATTTTCATCTTTGATCCTTTAGTCATTTTTACGACAATTAAGTAAGTAAAAAAACTATAAACCTTGCACTTGCTCTAAGGTCAAGTAATAGATGGGGACAGGCGGATACAAAAAAGCCAAACATATAGTTTGGCTTTTTGAATTACAGAATAGGTTATTAGTTATTTAAATCTGCGGTTTTTAACTCGTCTTCAATATCACTTATTTCATCAATAAAGTTTTCGAGCTGTTGTTCAACTAGGCTGTTTGCGTGAGCAAAGTAAGCAAGATGGAATACTGCATCCCCCTCGTTTACCAGCGGCATAGTTTGCTGACCAATGACAATACCACTGCGTGGCGCCAGTAGTTCAAGTTCAGCATCACCTAGTGGGCTACTTATATAAGCTAGAACCTGCCCTTTCATTACTCGCTCACCCAGTGATACCTGTGCACGAACAATACCGTCAACTTCGGCACGTATCCAACTCGTCGAGCTTGCAATAACCGGCTCTGGCAGTTTCTTAGCACGCTTACCACGCACCATTTTTAAATGACGCATCACATAATCAACACCTTGCACGCCTGCAGCAATGGCAATTGGGTCAAAGCGAAGCGCTTCACCAGCTTCATAAGTAATAACGGGTATGCCTAAATTGGCCGCTTCACTGCGCAATGAACCATTACGAAGTGACGCATCAATCACTGCTGGGGTGCCAAACGCTTTTGCCATGGCTGCTGTTGCAGGGTCGCTCAAATTAGCACGAATTTGCGGCAAGTTCGTACGATGAATTGCACCTGTGTGTAAATCAATAATATGCGTACAATGCATTGCCACTTGAGTAAAAAACGCATTCGCCATTCGCCCAGCTAACGAGCCACGCGTTGAGCCCGGAAAACTGCGGTTCATGTCACGGCGGTCTGGTAAGTAGCGTGACTTGTGAATAAAGCCAAACACATTCACAATCGGTACCGCAATAATAGTACCGCGCAATTGCTCTGGATCGATTTTAGCAAGCAACTGCCTAACAACCTCAACACCATTGAGCTCATCACCGTGAATAGCAGCACATACCATTAATACAGGCCCTTGCTGCACACCATTGACGACTTCAATTGGAATATTTAACGGCGAATGGGTGTAAAGCTTGGCAGCTTCAATTGCAAATGTTTTACGTTCGCCAACACCCACCGTATCGCCTAAAATTGAAAACGGTGTATTTTTCTTAACCTTAGCCACGCACTTTTCCTTTTAATAGAGCGCTTATTTTCTTAACCTTTACCACGAGTTGCAGTTTTCTTTGATGCCGCTGTTTTTTCAATAAACTCGACAATCATGCCTGCAATGTCTTTACCGGTTGCAACTTCAATACCTTCAAGACCAGGTGATGAGTTAACCTCCATCACCAATGGACCACGAGCAGAGCGAAGTAAATCAACACCTGCTACGTTTAAACCCATCGCTTTAGCTGCAGCAACAGCTGTTTTTCTTTCTTCTGGAGTAATACGAACCAACGTCGCACTACCACCACGGTGTAAGTTAGAACGGAATTCACCTTCTTGCGCTTGACGCTTCATCGCGGCAATTACTTTATCGCCTAATACAAAGCAGCGAATATCAGCACCGCCCGCTTCTTTGATATACTCTTGCACCATGATGTTGGCTTTTAAGCCCATAAACGCTTCAATTACACTTTCTGCGGCTTTGCGTGTTTCAGCTAATACCACACCGATACCTTGGGTACCTTCAAGTAGCTTAATAACGACTGGCGTGCCACCCACCATGCTTAATAAATCTTTTACGTCATCTGGTTTACTTGCAAAGCCTGTCACTGGCATACCCACACCTTTACGAGAGAGTAGCTGAAGTGAACGTAACTTGTCGCGCGAGCGAGTGATCGCCACAGATTCATTGACAGGGTATACACCCATCATTTCAAACTGACGTAATACCGCACAGCCATAGAAAGTTACTGACGAACCAATACGCGGCACGATAGCATCAAAATCTTTTAAATTTTCACCACGGTAATGGATTTCAGGCTGCTCTGAATTGATGTTCATATAACAACGAAGTGCATCAATTACTTTCACTTCGTGGCCACGCTGCTCTGCGGCTTCAATTAAGCGACGTGTTGAATACAAATTTTGGTTGCGAGATAAAATACCAAGTTTCATAAGTTAAAAACCTTAACTGATAAACTCATACACGTAGCAACGTGTGATAAGTCCTTTTCCTATAATAAATGAGATAAAGCCGGATCAACGACTATGCGATTTTCCATTGCTGTACGCCCTAACAACATTCTAAACTTCATTGTTGAACGGTTACTTAAAGTCACCCTTACAGGCCAGCTTTGGGTTCCTGCGACTAATTTTGTTTCAATAAAGTAGCGTAGCTCACGCTGACCGCTTGAACTGGTCACATACTTACGCTCAACTACTTTGGCGCGACACTCTACCGTTGTTTCTACATCGTCTTGTAGAGGATGGGTAGTAAATTTCACCCATGCTTCGCCATTTTCTGAAAATTCCTCAATGTCAAAAGCATGAATACATGAAGTTCTCGCTCCGGTATCAACTTTTGCTTTGATTTTTTCTATTCCCAGTTCAGGCAGGCCAAGCCATTCTCGCCAGCCAACAATAATTTTTGCGCTCATTAATGTGCCCTCTATAAAAAAGTGTCTTATACGCTACAGAGCTAGAAACACCAACGAAATATATTTATCCACTCGATAAGTCGATTTCATTAATATAGTCTTGACTATACTAATGTATATACTCAACCATATCCCACTATTTGTAAAACGAGAGTTCAATATGATCAATGGGTTACTTCATGTCTTAATTTTAGACGAACAAGGCGGTGCACGTGCTATTGAAAATAGTACTGAGCTGCAAAATTGGCAACCCGAACACGGAAAACTTTGGGTGCACATGGACTACAGCCAAGCTGAAGCCGTTGACTGGCTTGAGCAAAGTAATTTATTAACTGATTTCGAGCTTGAGTCCCTTATTGCCGATGAAACACGTCCGCGTTTAAGCAAAGTCACTAATGGTAATATGCTGTTTTTACGTGGCGTTAATCTAAACCCTGCGCAAAGCCCAGAAGACATGGTCTCGTTACGCTTATTTATTAACGAAAATATTGTGATCACAACCCGTAAGCGCCGTTTATTATCGGTGCAGGATGTTGTTGAATCGTTTGATGGCGGCAATGGCCCTTGCTCAATCTCTGAGTTAGTTTGCCAATTGGCGCAAAACTTAACGTCGCGTATGCAAGCTGTTATCGACAGTTTAGATGACACACTCGATGGCTTTGAAGATGAAATTGATGAACCAAACAAAGGCTTTGATCATCAATCATTAGCACAAATACGCCGCCAAACAATCGCGTTAAAACGTTATTTAAGGCCACAAAAAGAAGCGCTTATTACTTTGTTAAACAACAAATATAAGTGGTTAGATGAAGACGATAAGGCACGCTTAAACGAAACAACCAATATGTTGATCCGTTATTTAGAAGAGCTAGATAGCTCAATTGAACGCGCGCAAATTATTCAACAAGCAATAACAAGCCAAGTATCTGAGCAACTAAACCAACGCATGTATGTGATGTCGGTGGTTGCAGCGCTGTTTTTACCACTTGGCTTTTTAACTGGCTTACTAGGTGTAAACGTAGGCGGTATTCCGGGCACTGAAAGCCCTTACGCATTTAGCTTATTTATTATTTTTTTGGTGGTGCTAACTGTTGGGATTGGCATTTACTTTAAAAATAAGAAGTGGCTATAACGCGACAACCTTTTTAATTAAATCAAGGCGGACGGCATGTTCGCCTTTTTTTGTTGCCAAAATCAGGTGCTCACCATCGGAGTTGAGTATTTTGAGGGTCTCTGCTTTTCCTTCTAACTGCTCACCAGATACTAAGGTAATGCGTAATAGAGATTTATGCATGCACCATAATTCATATTTATCGTAGTCGCCACAAGCGATAGGTTGATAAGTCATTAGCTTTTTGGAATTGTTTGAGGAGTTAATCGAGCTTAGAAGATATTAAAGTGAAGAGCAAATGGCGCTCTCGGCAGGGATCGAACCTGCAACTTAGCCTCCGGAGGGCCACGTGATATCCATTTCACCACGAGAGCACATTTGTCGTCGTCAATACTGACTCGCGATATCAGCATGACAACCCGGCAATGATAATGGCATCTTGTGCTAAATGCTAGCATCGAGGCCTTTATATGCACATAAATTCAGCAATTTGCATTAAAACACTTCACTTTCGTGCAGAACCAAGGTATTAACGTATACTTAATAAAATTAATAACAAGGTGGCAGTATTGCCATGTAAGGGGAATTTGATCATGAGTTTAATGTCTACAGAGCAAGTCGCGGAGTTTTTAGGTGTAAAAGTCGAACGCGTAAAACGTCTTGCTCGCGAGCATTTACTGATCTCGAAATCACAAGATGACAAAGGTGAACCTTTGTTTAATCCAGAAGACGTAAAAAAATATAAAGAACTTGCCGAGCGAATTGGCGGTCTTTAATTTTTAGCTTTTTCTATGAAGTGGTTAAGCTGTATTAGCAGTGGCGCCACTTTATCCATCGCACCACGTTGTTCGTACCAACAAATACATAAAAGCAAAAACAGCGCATGAAATGCCTCGAGCTTTTCAACTGATAAGTAAAACTCATGATGTTCGCACACTAACGCTTGATAGCGTTTAAGTAACGCCAGTTGCTGCTCGTCATTTAACGCAAAGCTCACTACCAGCGCAGCTAAGTCGAAGTAAACATCGTTGCTTTTGGCATACTCAAAGTCGATTAAAAACATACCCGACTCATTCACAATGATATTTTCTTTCACTAAATCATTATGACAAAAACCCATGTCTTTAGGCACTGAAGCAATATAAGCCAGTGACTGTTTAATTAGCTCTGCATGTTGCTGGTACCGCGCTGTTTGTTGGTAGTAGTTAATTTCGTAGGCAATATCCATAGGTTCAGTAAGCACAGGGTAACGGTGTAAATTAACTAAGTCGGGCAATAAGCTACTACAAAATTCACCGCTGGCAATACTACCTGCCACGTATTCGAAAATAGCCGTATCGGTTGCTTGCTCTAACCAAAGTGGGGCTGGGCAGCAGCTTTGCTTTGCAAAGTGCGCTTGCGCTGCAAGGCCAATCGCCGGCCAATGGTCGCGATAGTGCTTAACCAAGAAATCTTGGCTTGCTGTTTTAACCAGGTAGTTATCATTGCTTAGCCCCTCAACCAGCGGGCTGATTGAGGTGATAACTAAACGTGAGTTGAAGCGCGTAAAAAGCGCGTGAATTTGTTGCTCAGTTTTCATCTATAGCTGTGCAAGCGGCTTAGCCTGATGCTGCTCGTATTCTTCATACCAGGTTTTAAAGCCCCACGCGGCCATAATGGTGTAAAACACGAAAAGTACTAAGGTTGGGTAATACCCTTTTTCAAAGTATAGATACATAGATGCTGCATCAATCACAATCCAGTACAACCAGTTTTCCAGTACCTTCTTGGCAACAAGGTAGGTTGTCACCACCGCAAAACAGGTGGTAAAGCTGTCTAAATAAGCAAAATCAGCGTGAGTGTAATTGGTCATCACAAAACCAATGGCAACTGAGGCCAGTGAGGTGGCAAGCAAAATCACCGCATGACGCTTTAACGACCATGAAATAATGGGCAAATGATCTTTATTATTCATGCCCCTGCGCCAAACCACCCAACCATATACCGCCATATACATGTAGTAAAAATTAAGGAGCGACTCCATCAACAGTGCGCCATTCCAGTACATTACGGTATAAATAAAGGTGCTCACAAACGCGGCTGGCCAGCACCATAAGCTTTCTTTAATCGCTAACAGTAAATACGCCATCGATAGGGCAACGGCAATATATTCCCAATGCGACATGGCAGTAAAGCCAGAGAAGGTTTCGCTTAAAAATTCCATAACTCGCGCTACTTTAGGGTTTAGTCTTCGCTAGGCGACAAGTCACCATGTAAGAATTTACAGACGAAAATAGCTTTACCAAACTCTTCATAAGAACGTTTGATTTCAGTATTAAGTACAGACATCACTAAATCATAGTCACCGAAAATCTGAGTAGATAAGGTGTTGGTGATCACTTTAAGACCTTCGTAACTGTTTACACGGTCAATAAAACCTTTGATAAACGGAATGTAGTCTTGATGTAGTGGGTACTTACTGATCTCTACTGAAAGTTTCATTATGATTTACCGAGTCTTTGAAAAGTATTGCATTGTAACCCGCTTATACTAACAAGTCATGGCTATGGTTATTTTTTAGTGTAAAATCAGCCCCGATAAACATTGAGGATTCATTATGGCACGCCGCATCACTTACAAATTTAAAAACCAGCCTCGCGAAATCAATTTTGCAAAAGATAAATACCGCGATATGTACCATGCCATTGCTGCGGCTGAAGGCATTGATTTAACCAATTATTTAAAGATGGAACAGCAAGTCGAAATGACTTCAAAAGGCTCTGCAGCAGTACGTAACTTTCGTGACCAAGAATTCGCACGAATGGGTTTCAGTGACGTGTATTTTATTAAAGAGTAACAAAGTTACTCTTGATACTCGTAGCTCACACGTGGGGTGATATTACAGAGTAACTCGTAAGGAATAGTTGTTGCGCACTGGGCAATCTCTTCAACGGGTAGCTCAGGCCCCCACATAATCACCTCATCACCCACTTTGATGTTGTCGCGGTTATCACCAATATCCACCGTGATCATGTCCATCGCTACACTGCCAACAATACCATAGCGTTGTGATTTAATAACCACAGGTGTGCCCTGCTCAGCATGACGTGGATAACCATCACCATAGCCCATCGCAACCACCGCAAGCTTAGTCGGTTTATCGCTATGCCAGCGTCCGCCATAGCCAACACACTGATCGGCATCGACATCGCGTATCGCGATAACTCGCGTTGTTAAACGCATAACAGGCTCTAGTCCGTGCTGTTGCCCTACGCCATTGAGCATTGGCGATACACCATAAAGCATCAAGCCAGGGCGCACCCACTCGCCATGACCTTTTGGCCAAGCAATAATGCCAGCAGAGTTTGCAAGGCAATGCTGCTCACTTTTGCCATCTGCCAGTGAGTCAAATAAGGCAATTTGCTGAGCGGTTTTTTCATCATTGATGTCGTCGGCGCATGAAAAATGCGTCATTAACTTAATGTCATCGCGGGCATTCGGGCTTGCTTTTAAGCGACTGTAGAAAGACTCAAATTGCGATGGCGCAATACCCAGTCGATGCATACCCGTATTCACCTTTAACCAGCACGCAATTGGTGCATCAAGGCTTGTATTTTCAAGCGTTGCGAGCTGATTTTCATCATGAATAATGGTTTGAAAGTTATTGGCAAGCAAGATAGGTAAATCATCTTTATGAAAAAAACCTTCAAGCAATACAATAGGTTTTGTCAGTCCACCTGCACGTAGCGCTAGCGCTTCGTCTATTCGAGCAACCGCAAATGCATCGGCATCATTTAAGTATTGAGCAATTTTAACTAAGCCATGGCCATAGGCATTGGCTTTAAGCACTGCCATTACTTTGCAACCAGGCGCAAAGCGCTTCACTTGTGCTAAATTATGAGCAAGTGCTTTTAGGTTGATTTCGGCAATGGCTAAGCGCATTAGTATTCGTCGTCCATAGCTGGACCCGCGTAGTTATCAAAACGCGAAAATTGACCTTGGAAGGTTAAACGTACTTTACCGATTGGACCGTTACGTTGCTTACCTATGATGATTTCGGCCACGCCTTTTTCAGTACTGTCTTCGTTATACACTTCATCACGGTAAATAAACATGATTAAGTCGGCATCCTGCTCGATTGAGCCTGATTCACGTAAGTCGGAGTTGATCGGGCGTTTATCGGCACGTTGCTCTAGGGTACGGTTAAGCTGCGATAGTGCAATAACCGGACACTGCAGTTCTTTTGCCAGTGCTTTTAATGAACGAGAGATTTCAGCAATCTCTAAGGTACGGTTATCCGATAAGCTTGGCACACGCATTAACTGCAAGTAGTCGACCATGATCATACTAATACCGCCATGGTCGCGGGCAATACGGCGTGCACGCGAACGCACATCTGTTGGTGTTAGGCCCGATGCATCATCAACATACATCTTACCTTTTTCCATCAACAAGCCCATGGTTGACGACAGACGCGCCCAATCGTCATCATCTAGCTGACCGGTACGAACTTTAGTTTGGTTAATACGACCTAGCGATGCCAGCATCCTCATCATGATTTGCTCTGAAGGCATCTCTAGTGAGTAAATAAGTACAGGCTTATCTTGTGTCATGGCTGCGTGTTCGGCTAAGTTCATCGCAAAGGTTGTTTTACCCATCGATGGACGTGCCGCCACAATGATAAGGTCAGAAGGCTGCATACCCGCTGTCATTTTATCTAGGTCAGCATAGCCGGTACTTACACCCGTCACACCATCTTGTGGCGACTGATAAAGCTCTTCAATCTTATCAACAGTTTTTTCTAAGATACTGTGTAAGTTTTGTGGGCCTTCGGTGCTTTTACTACGCTGCTCAGCAATTTTGAATACTTTACTTTCAGCAAAATCGAGCAGGTCATGACTGGTACGCCCTTCTGGGCTAAAACCAGCTTCTGCTATTTCGTTCGCAACACCAATCATTTCACGAATAACAGCGCGCTCTCGCACGATATTCGCGTAGGCATCAATGTTCGCCGCACTTGGTGTGTTCTTAGCAATTTCAGCGAGGTAGGCGAAACCACCAACACTACTTAACTGATTATTTTTCTCTAAGCTCTCAGAAATAGTGATCAAATCGATTGGATCACCGCCTTCAGCAAGACTAACCATAGCCTCAAAAATCAGCTTATGGGTTCGGGTATAAAAATCCTGCGCAACCACTAACTCAGCAACACGGTCAAACGCTTGATTATCAAGCATTAAACCACCTAAAACAGATTGCTCAGCTTCTATTGAATGGGGAGGGACTTTTAACGTATCGACTTGCTTATCTGGTTTGGCCATAACATCACAAAACTAAAATTGAATGGCTCTATTCTATCTACTTGCTAAGGCTGTGCAAATAGTTAATACCAATCGACTTAAATATTTGGTCATTCTAGCGTGCTAAATAAAGCGCTAACTGCGTTAGAAATGTCTAAAGTAGAGTAACTACATGTCAAAATTTCAGCCTTGTTATCACTTCATTTATCTGTCGCTATTTAAGACCAACAACTTAACACGATTGGTATAAGCGGGAAGTCCTCCCGCTTTATTGTAATTGAGTGAAATATTGTAATTGAGTGAACTCTAATCGTTATTTCTGTTTACGAAGTTCAATACGTCCACTAATCGTATCCATTTCGATATCAGCATCCCCACCGTTAATACTAAATTCTAAGTCGCTAGATGGGCCATATTTCGCCTTCGTTGCTTTGTCATCGCTGAGCTCATTAACAATTTTACCGTTAGCGTGAGCTTCAATTTCAAACTTTGCCGATACATCAGCTGGGAAGTAAAACTCGGCGTCACCACTGACTGATTCAAAACGAATATTGGCATCTGCTAGTAACTTGTTGATGTGAACTTCTGCTTCACCATTTACGGTATTGATGCGCAGCTTTTTAATTGCATCAAAAGCAAAGTCGATATCACCGTTTACATTTTCAAGGCGAACATCTTGTGCTTTGGTTTTTGATTTAATGTCGCCATTCACCGCGGTAAAGCGTAAAGCACCTTGCGAGTTTTTATCGTTAATTTCACCATTGACTGTTTCAAAGCGAATATCACCGTTTAAGTCGTGGGCATTTACATCACCATTGACCGTTTCAAAGCTCATGTTGCCGCTAATATCTTGCACTGTGATATCACCGTTGACGGTATCAATCTCTGCACCTGCTTCAAGCTCTTTAGCACTAACTGTGACATTCACCCCAGCAAACTCAAGCTCACTACTTTTTGGCATGTAAATGGTCAATCGAGAGCCGTCACCGCTATTCCAGCCACCTAAGTTACGCGGCATTTTTACGATAAATTCAACACGGCTGCCTTCAACCTCTAAACGATAGCCTTGTGCTTTATCGTCAAGCTCACCTTCGATTTTAAGTTGTGGTTTATCCCACCCTTCAATGCGTACATCACCACGTTGGTTTTCAATAAAAATACGTTTATTTGCAGGTACATCAATTTGTTCATTAATAGTTTGTCCTGCCATTGCCATCAGTGGCAGTAATCCTAAAGTTAAGGCTAGTAATTTCATAATTGTCACTCCTAAATCGTTTGCCACTTCGGTGCATGCACCTTGTTAATTAAGTCCAATTGTTGCTGATAAACCTGCGACAGCATTTGTAATAAAGCTGGGTTTTCAGGTTCCTTCTCAAGTGCTTGCTTAATGGCACTTTCGGCTTCTTCTAACTCTTTTAGTTGTTGCTGCCAGTTATCGGTTAATGCAGGTTGATTTTGATACTGCACCAACAAACCTTGCTTTTGCTTGGTAAAATAATCGCTCATTGCCATCATGCTATTTGGCTCACCTTGGCCAACAAAAAGCTGTACGGTCAATAGTGCGGCAATACAACAAGCGGCAACTGCAGCGAGTTTATTCCAGCCATGGGTTGGCTTATCAGTTTGCTCTGATTGCCCTGTTGCAATTGCTCGCTCAACACCGGGCCAGAGATCTTTGTCTGGGCTAATATCTTGCTTATGGTTAAGCGAGTCATTTAAAAATTGTTCAAATTCTGGCTTACTCATTTTCATACCACTCTTTTAATAACTGCCTTGCACGGTGAAATTGCGATTTACTTGAACCGACCGCCATATCAAGCATGCTTGCTATCTCTTCATGGCGATAACCTTCAATTGCATGGAGTACAAACACCATACGTGCTCGCTCAGGTAGTCTCAGTACTAATTTATCGAGGCCGTTAAAGCCGTCGCAATCTGCTGCGCTTTGCTCATCCATACCGCTTTGTTCAAAACTCACTACTTTTTGAAACCAGCTTTTATGTTTGCGAATGTAGCTAATCGCAATATTGCTGGTAACACTGTGTAACCAAGTCGAAAATTGTGAGCGTCCATCAAAGTTCGCGATTTTGTGCCACAACTGTACAAACACTTCTTGTGTTGCATCTTCGGCGTGCTCTTTGTCAGCAAGTAATCGCAAACATAGGCTATAAACCCGCTTCACATGCAACTCATAAAGTGTTGCGTAGGCTGCTTGATCACCGCTTTTTACGCGCTCAATCAAGGCATGCTCACTTTGCTGGGCGAACGCTTGTTCTGCATCTATCAACATCCTGGATGTTGTCCTTTATGATTATTGTTGTGAATTTAGTGTATTAGACGTAAGGAGGGATTCAAAAGGTTTAAATGAAATTAATTTTTTTTGTGTAAGCTACAAATAATTGAGCTTACACAATTTTATTTGAGGCTTTGCGTTATTCTCCAGGTGATGCTTCGCTTTCTTCTTCAGTTGTTTCTGCGGTTTTGTAGCTCCAACCTAAAAATACGATACGTGCCGAAGAAGCAGGCGTACCGCCATTTTGTACTTGTAATAAACCCGCATCATAGTGAGCACCACTGCCCCCTGTTGCGGTAATTGTTGAGCCACGCACACTACCAAACAGCTCACCACTGCCCGATAGCTTCACTGTTGTCAAAGGGGCATAAATAGCCGCATATAAATTCGCAGCACCACTAAATTGCACACCATTTACACCATTAAATGATGAATAAAATGATAACGACGGATGGCCACTGGTGGTTAATCCTTCTTGCTCAGTAATGACTTTTGCGCCTGCACCAATATTTACTTTTCCGGTTAATAACACTGTTAAGCTACTGTCTTTTTTAATTGTTAGGCTGGTATCCCCTTCCATCGAAAAGTCGCCATCAATCAGTAAAATAACATCACCACCAGAAACTTCCATTTTGCCGTCACTGGTCATCTTGAGTCTATCAAGTGCAAAAATGTACTCTTTGCTATTACTGCCATTGGCTTGGTTTTGCGCTTTAGAGTTAAACAAGAAAATATCGGCAAGGCTCGGCAAAATTACTTGGCTACCACCGCTACTAAAAAAGCCCTTTTCAGTATTAAGTTTAAATTGTTGCGTAGGACCAATCGAAACAGAACTATAACTGCTCACTTGGTCTGTGATGTCTGTCATTTTCTCTGGCAAAATTAACGGGTCGCAACTGGTGTCTGGATTTGTTGGGTCATAATCGGGGGCTGTTGGGTCAGCAACGGTTATCGGTTCTACATTCGGGTTTACGTTAAACTTGCTATCACTGTAGTGCACACCATCTTGTTGATTATTGTAGGTGTCTTTAAAATCGCCTGAGCCGCCATACATAATATCCAGAGCTTCGCCTTGGCTATTCGTAATGAATGTTGACCACTGCATTTTCGCATCACCATTGGCTCGCACAACCCCCGAAACAGTCCCACCACGGTGGGTATAATAACCTCGGGTATAGACATTACCGTCAACACGTAAACCACTGCCAGGAGAGATATAAACGCCGGTATTTGAATGGATATTACCAATAATTGGTGATGAACCATTTAAGTAGATAACCCCGGTTGCTTTTACATCGCCTTTTATCGGTGAATGGCCCGATAGCACCACATCTGAATCACCAGCAATCGTTGAAACATCACCATCATTAGATTTGGTTTCTTCATAGGTGCCTTTGCTCGAATCGTAACTATCGATACTGCCACTTCCCGACAAGTTAACCCCTTTACAGCCCACCATCGCATTAGTGAAAATCGAGCTTCCCTTCGCGCCTTGTACAGCAAAACGGGCGACTAAATTACTTTGCGCATCACCATCAAATCGTTGCCCTAAGCTTGCAATTTCAAGCTCACCGGCAGCGTTTTGACTTAAACTGGCATTAAAAATGGCATCATCAGCGATAACACCAGAGCCCGATGCATTACTGGTTTTACTGATCAAATCTTCAACCGCTAATACACCTTCCTCATTCAAGGTTTGTTGCAATAACTTAGCTTGTTCAAACACACCTTTTTCAGCCATTAAGCGACTGTTTAATTTCTTTTGAAAGTTACCACTTAAGCGCTCTTGAACAATGTTTTCACGCAGCGAACTAAGCACCACGATGCTGGCCATACTGGTTAAGATCAACACTGTTATTAGGGTAAAACCATTTTGCTTGTTATACACTGCCAGCTCCGTATGCTTTGACTAATATTGCATTGGTTAAGGCAATATCAATATTAATGCCATTGCCAAATTGAGCAGGTAAATCATTTGGCTTTACAGTAACGGTAACAAGCTCCCCGGCGATATCAAATGACAAAGCTTCGATACCTGTCAGTAATCGCTCTGAGGCAGCACCATCGAGTGAACACATTAAGTTACTACCATTTAAGCTATATACTTCAACCACCTGCGCAGTTGTTGCAGAGCCATCACAGGCAATGACACCACTTGGCTGAGTAATAGTAATTGTGCTTTTATCTGCACTTATGGTGGGTGTTAGTTGTGTTTGCTTTATGCTGCGGTTGAATACTTTACTGGTATAGCGAATCACTTCTTGAGCGTTTTCAAGCTCTTTACTCACTTCAATCGTGCTTTTAATCGCCGAGTAAGACAAGCTCACCCCAGCTAATAAAAAAGCACCTGCTGCCAATGCCACCATCAGTTCAACTAAGGTAAAACCCTGAACGTGTTTATTCATGAGCACACCGCCGTTAAATCAGGGAAACTGGCATTTAGGCTAATTTGATTTTCTGCATTGTCTGTCATGCGCTTATCAACCCAAGCCACATTAACTTGCATATCATCACTGTAAGTAGCTGGAATAGTCAGCTGATAATCACTAACTTGTGGCGCGAGCGAAGCTCTAAATGTCGCGTCTTGAAAAAGTGCGGTATTGGTTTTTTGAATTTCACAAATACGCGGCCACAAACGCTCTATGGTGTTTTGCCCTTGAATAAGTGACACGGTGTAATTAAAGCTATTGGTTGCATATTGTAGCGATTTTAGCTGCGCTGCCGCCAAGCCTAATAATGCGATGCCAGCGATCACCACTGAAATCATCACTTCTAATAATGAAAAGCCTGCCTGCTTATTCATGCACATCCTCGCTGTGAATTTTCTACTAACCAGTTTTGGCCACTTTTAAGCACACACATCACGTAATCTGTGGTGTTTGTGTGTTCATCTTTCACTAAAATTTCAGCTTGTTTATCAACTTCACCACTGGCACTAATGGCCAATGCGACTAAGTTGACGGTAACTCCGCTTTTTGTGACCGAAAATTCTTTTAAAACTGTGTCTACCCCGCCCTCGTTGAGGGTCACTTGCCAGCTATTATTACTGACAACTAGGTTAATAGGTTTGTCGCGTTTGACCGCTTCACTGCGTGCAAATTTATAGGCGCTATTTAATTGATTTGCAGTTGTTACCACGCGATCTTGCAAAATTTGTTGGCTAAAAGACGGAAAAGCAAGAGCTGCCATAATGCCAATAACACTCAGCACAACCATTAACTCAATTAAGGTAAACCCTGCAATTCGACGCAATTGTGTTACTCCCAGCAATCACTAAATGAAGCGCTATAACTACCATCATGTTTAACGGTTAAGTCACCACAGCGATCACTTGCTTGCGCCGAACCCGATTTAGGAGCGGCTTTTAAACTGTAGCCACGATTTTTAAAGTCGCTTACAGCACCTGATACTTTATCTGTTGCTGTGTAGGTAAAGGTGTAATAGTCGGTATTTTGGGTTACGAATGCATTAGGGTAGCCGCCATTTCGTGAATAAATACGTTCAAGGCTGGCGCTGTATTGCAGTAACTCTTGTTGAATATCAGCACGGCGACTACGTTGCATGTGCTCAGTGTAAGCAGGCAATGCTACGCTATATAAAATCCCTAAAATAGCGATCACGATAAGAATTTCTACTAATGTAAAGCCTGTTTGTTTACCCATTCCATGTGGTACTAATGCACTTTTCAACCTCAACCCCTTAATACTTTTTAACCAGCACAATATAAATGACAGCGTTGTCAGTGTCAATTTTAACCAATTTACTTTTACTCATTCGATTATACTGATAAGAACAAGAAAATTAAGAAAAAAGAATGTATGTTTGTAAAATAGGTAATCTTATAGGATGGTATTTATATGTTTAAAATATAGAAACCAATACTATTGGATGATCAACGAAGAAGCAATAGCGGCACAAAATGCTACAATTTATAAATTTCGGGCACAAAAAAGCCGCACCTAAGTGCGGCTTTTTTTACTTAATATTGCTATTAAGCTTCAGCGATAACGATTACTTTGATAGTAGCCGATACGTCTGAGTGTACTGCGATTGCTACGTCAAATTCGCCAGTCTCACGGATAGTACCTAGAGGTAAACGAACTTCTGATTTAGCAACTTCAACGCCAACAGCTGAAATAGCTTCAGCGATGTCGCGAGTACCGATAGAACCGAATAACTTGCCTTCGTCACCAGCTTTAGAAACTAGTGTAACTTCAGCTAATGCTTCTAACTTGTCAGCGCGAGCTTGAGCAGCAGCTAGATCTTCAGCGATCTTAGCTTCTAAATCAGCACGACGTGCTTCGAAAGTTTCGATGTTAGCTTTAGTTGCAGGAACTGCCTTACCTTGTGGGAAAAGGAAGTTACGTGCGAAGCCAGATTTAACTACAACCTGGTCACCTAGGCCACCTAGGTTTGCGATCTTGTCTAGTAGAATAACTTGCATGTCTCTACACCTTTTAAAAACTGTTAATCCGCTGCTTACTTATGTAAGTCAGTGTATGGAAGAAGGGCTAAGTAGCGAGCACGCTTGATAGCAGTTGCTAGCTGACGCTGATATTTAGCGCTAGTACCTGTGATACGGCTAGGTACGATTTTGCCACTTTCTGTAACATAGTTTCTAAGAGTAGCTAGATCTTTATAATCGATTTGTTGTACGCCTTCCGCTTTAAAGCGGCAGAACTTACGACGTCTGAAATAACGTGCCATGAGTAAAATTCCTCAAAAAATTCTTTCTATATGTTGAGCATGCAAGACCAATTGGCTTAAGCCGTTTCGGCCTTCGTGACGGTTTAAAAACCCCGTCACTTGCACTTGTTGCCCAACGTGCAATTGTTGAGTTTGTTGTTGCATTGGCGTGCCGCTGGCAACAACTTGAAGCCTGACATAACTATTACGGTTAAGGTCTGCTTCAACTTGCATCGATTTATGTTCAAGAACAAAAATACAATGCGGTATACCAGCAGGGCTTTGACTATATTTAGGTGTTTTACAAACAACCCCAGATAATGTCAGCTGATTCATATAAGGATTAAGCGGTTGGCTCATCTTTTTGTCTCAACTGCAAGCGCCATGCTTGAACTCAAAACGATTAAGCAGCTGGTGCTTCTTTCTTCTCTTCTTTCGCAAGAGGAGATGCTTCAGTTACAGCGTCTTTAGTACGCATAACTAAGTTACGAAGCACTGCATCGTTGTAGCGGAAAGTAGTTTCTAGCTCGCTGATTACTTCAGTAGGTGCTTCAACGTTCATAAGAACATAATGAGCTTTGTGAAGCTTGTCGATTGGGTAAGCCAATTGACGACGGCCCCAGTCTTCAAGACGGTGGATAGTACCACCAGCTTCAGTGATAGAACCAGTATAACGTTCGATCATACCAGGTACTTGCTCACTCTGATCAGGGTGAACCATGAATACGATTTCGTAATGACGCATGGATATTCCTTACGGTTAATAGAGCCTTCTACCGTTTCGGCCAGTCGGTTTAAGGCAAGGAATTAAATTTAATAAGCCGAAATGAGCGCGCATTTTACGCTTAGATTGATAATTAAGCAAGATAAAACAGCAAGCCAAGCTAGATTATTGTGCTCTATTAAGATTTTCTAAACGCTAAAAACAAAAAACCCAGCCGAGGCTGGGTTTTTGAATTCTGAAAACTAAAATTACTTGATTTTAGCTTCTTTGAAAATCACGTGTTTACGAGCTTTAGGATCGTATTTTTTGATTTCCATTTTTTCAGGCATGTTACGCTTGTTCTTGTCGGTAGTGTAGAAAAAACCAGTACCAGCAGTTGAAACTAAACGGATCTTATCGCGCATGATTCAGTTCCTTAAACTTTTTCGCCACGAGCACGGATTTCTGTAAGAACCGCGTCGATGCCTTTTTTATCGATAATACGCATACCTTTAGTAGTAGTGCGTAGTGTTACAAAACGTTTTTCACTTTCAACCCAAAAACGGTGAGTTTGTAGGTTAGGTAGGAAACGACGTTTAGTCGCGTTTCTCGCGTGTGAACGGTGGTTACCAACCGCTGGACGCTTACCTGTAACTTGACATACTTTAGACATGTCTATATATCTCCAATAACTTCGCTCGAGCTTAATTTTCCCTTAGGCCAGTATTTGTGCCCCGGGATAAATCGAAGGGCGCTCTTTATACAGCTTATACAGGCAAAGATCAAGTAACAGATCTTATCCAATCAGCTCATGTGTAAATTTGATAGCGGCTAATTATAAAGATCGAATGCCCTTAGGGAAAGTAAAAACTGCATTTAAATTAAACTAATTTCTAAAATCGCCCTAAACTGCTCATTTTTAACACACTCTCTAATACAGTTGGCTCTATATAAGCCCTCTTTCAGCAAACGAAACACAATTTTCACCACCCACTATGATGTGATCCAGCACATTTATGTCAATTAAGGCTAAGGCTTGCTGTAATTTTGTGGTGATTAATTTATCGGCCTGACTAGGTTCAGCAACCCCACTTGGGTGGTTATGAGCAAGTATCAGAGCCGCCGCATTATTACGCAGTGCAGCTTTAACAACTTCGCGTGGGTAAACAGAAGCGGCATTAATAGTGCCGTAAAAAAGTATTTCGTCTTTAATTAGCTGGTTTTGACTATCTAAGTACAGCACCATAAATACTTCTTGCTGTAAGCCTCGCAGCTGAATAGTTAAATAGTCATACACTGCTTGCGGCGAAGTAAATAGCGCCTCGCGCTTACATTGCTCAAGCATATAGCGCCGGCTTAGCTCAAGTACCGCTTGAAGCTGCACATACTTAGCAGCTCCTAAACCCTTTTGGGCACAAAACTCTTGTTCAGATGCATTAAATAAGTTGTGCAAAGTGCTGTTTATATCGAGCAGGTGCTCAGCCAGCTCAATGGCATTCATGCCCGGCACACCGGTACGTAAGAAGATTGCTAATAACTCTGCATCTGAGAGTGCTTTGGCGCCTTGGGCAAGTAACTTCTCCCGCGGCCTTGCTGATAAAGGTAGATCGGTTAATGGCATTGCTTCATCCTTAAAACAACTATTCCACTTATTAAACTGTACTATAAAATCCAATTTTTTCCTGTCTGTATAAAAGAAAACTTCATGCTATCGGTAAAGATTTGCTATCGTTAGCCCATATCGACAAAGGTTAAATTTCACGTAATGACAAAATCAGTAAATAAAAAAATCCTGCTAGGTATGAGTGGTGGTATTGCAG
This sequence comes from Pseudoalteromonas sp. CO109Y, assembly GCF_004208935.1. Taxonomy (NCBI): domain Bacteria; kingdom Pseudomonadati; phylum Pseudomonadota; class Gammaproteobacteria; order Alteromonadales; family Pseudoalteromonadaceae; genus Pseudoalteromonas; species Pseudoalteromonas sp. CO109Y. Next base: position 100,762 of record NZ_SGPD01000037.1, on the reverse strand, counting down.
CCTATAAATGCGCAGAACTTGTTCGCCGTTTAAAAGATCAAGGCTGTGAAGTAAAAGTCGTCATGACCGACTCAGCAAAACACTTTATTACTCCTTTAACTATGCAAGCGGTTAGCGGTGAGATTGTTTCTGATTCATTACTCGACCCAGCAGCAGAAGCCGCAATGGGTCATATCGAATTTGCCAAATGGGCAGACCTTATTTTAGTCGCCCCTGCAACCAGTAATATTTTAGCGAAAATGGCGATGGGTATTGCGGATGACTTACTAACAACCCTACTACTGGCTACCCCTGCAAAGGTAGCGGTTGCGCCTGCAATGAACCAACAAATGTATGCCCACCCTGCTACACAAGCAAATCTTGCCACACTAAGTGAGCGCGGCGTGGCTATTTGGGGCCCTGGTAAAGGCGAGCAAGCTTGTGGTGATGTAGGCGCAGGCCGTATGTTAGAGCCTCATGAGTTAGTCGCGCTTTGTACACAACCTGAAGTAGAGCCATTACTTAAAGGCAAAACCATCACGATTACTGCAGGACCAACCCGAGAAGCCCTCGACCCAGTTCGTTATATCTCTAACCACAGCTCAGGCAAAATGGGTTATGCCCTTGCAGAAGCTGCACTTGCGCTAGGTGCAAAGGTAAATCTGATTTCAGGCCCCGTAACAATTAAAGCACCTGCCAATGCCCTGCTTACTAATATAGAAAGTGCTGAGCAATTACTCGCTGCCTCAATGAAGCTAGCCGCGCAATCGGATGCTTTTATTGGCTGTGCAGCAGTGGCTGATTACCGTGCAGCTGCAATTCATGAGCAAAAGATGAAAAAGCAAGGTGATGAACTGACCCTTACCTTAGTTAAAAACCCAGATGTTATCGCTAACGTCGCTGCGCTTAGCGAAAACCGCCCTTATACCGTTGGCTTTGCGGCAGAGACTCAAGATGTTGCAAGCTATGCTCAAGGTAAATTAAAGAACAAAAACCTCGATATGATCTGCGCAAATGACGTATCAAAAGAAGGCCTTGGCTTTAATTCTGATCATAATGCTTTAACACTCTTCTGGCACAATGAGCAGCTAGATTTAGCAATGGGAAGTAAAAAAGATTTAGCCATGAGCGTAATGACTGAGCTTGCCAAGCGTTTGTAAAAATGCTGGAAAGAAACTGAATAAAACATTAACATAAGCCACTCATTTGCACAAAAAATGGCTTGTCTGACTCCCAACAGCGCAAGTAATAAATTATAAGAAAGGAATGGTCATGCCTGCGACAAAAAGAAGTAATCGCAAAGAGCAGATTCTGCAAGCACTCGCACAAATGTTAGAAACCAGCCCAGGTCAACGTATCACCACCGCAAAACTCGCGGCTGAGGTAGGTGTGTCTGAAGCTGCGTTATATCGTCATTTTCCGAGTAAAGCACGGATGTTTGAGGGCCTAATCGAGTTTATTGAAGATACCCTGTTATCACGCATTAACCTCATTTTAGAAAATGAGAAAGAAAGCCAAACACGTGTATACAATATTTTGCTGTTATTGCTAGCCTTCGCCGAGAAAAACCCGGGCATTACCCGCATTTTGACCGGTGATGCCTTACAAGGTGAACAAGAGCGTTTACGTGAACGTGTACAAGGCTTATTTGAAAAGCTAGAAACTCAGTTCAAGCAAGTGCTACGCGAACGCAAACTTCGCGAAGGTAAAGCATTCCAGTCAGACGAAAGCACCCTAGCCAACTTCTTACTCGCCTATGTAGAAGGTAAGATGAACCAATTCGTGCGCAGCGACTTCAAAGCAAAACCAAGTGCACAATTTGAAAAACAATGGCCAGAACTACAAAAGATTTGGTTGTAGTGAGTTGCTAGGGGAAAGAGTAAAGTTGGAGCTGTCAGCCTTCAGCCGTCAGCTATCAGATTGAATTCCAAACAGTTAGCGAGCTTCTAGGGGAAAGAGTAAAGTTAGCAAGCTGCTTTCTAACTTTCCTCATTCTTTTCTCATTCACTTCTCTTTGTGCAATTTTTTCTCGTGAAATAAATTTCACGCCTACAAGCTTTAATCTCGCTAACTTTCCCCTAGCAACTTTCCCCTAGCAACTTTCCCCTCGTAACTTCCCCCTTCCACCTCCCCAAACACGCCACTTATCGTATCTACTCGAATTGTTTATTAAAAACGCTACACTGGGTGCATCAATTTAAAAACAACGAGAAAGATGAATGAAAGCGCAATTATCACTTTTGAGCTTAGCCTTGGTGACAAGCCTTGGTAGTGCACAGGTTGGTGCGAAAGAAGCTCTGCAATTTAAAGACGTGTTTGATTTTAAATACGCAAAAGGCACCCAACTTTCTGAAGATGGCCAAATTCTTAGCTTTAGTGCCGACCCTTATCGCGGTAATGCACAAGGTCAGGTTTATACATTAAACAACAACACCCTGCTAACTAGCGTTGAGCGTGGTACTCGCCCAACTATTAATAAAGCAGCAAACTGGGTCGCTTTTACTCAGGTACCTACCCTACTTGAAAAAGAAACTACCAAGAAAAAAGACCAGCTAAAAAACAACCTTGTTTTAGTGAATACTAAAAATGGTGAGCAACAAACCTTTAACGATGTAAAAGACTATGCGTTATCAGATGATGGTGTATGGCTTGCTTACCGACTCGATAAGAAAGCTGATAAAAAAGACAGCGAAGAAAAAGACGAAAACAGCAGCGAAATCAAGCCAGACAAAAAAGACAAAAGCTTTGATTTAGTGCTTGTTAACCTACAAGACAAAACCACTCACACTGTAAATAATGTATTTAGCTATGCGATGAGCAGCACTGGCGAGCAATTACTAGCAAGCCAAAGCTACAGTGATGGGGCCGACAACCAAGTAGTGTTAGTTGACCTTAATAATGGCTTTGCAACGAGTGTACTGATTGATGAGCCAGGTGTGGTTGCAAATAAAATTGCATGGCAACCAAACAGTAATACCGCAGCGCTGTTAGTTGGTAATTACGTTAATGATGATACACGCCGTCGCGACCACAGCTTACAGCTTTTACAAAACGGCACACTTTCAACCATTAACTCTACAGATAGCAGCTGGACTATCGGCAAAACAGCATCGCTAAAATGGTCTGAAAATGGTGCTCGTTTGTACTTTGAAAACCACCCTAAACTCGCTGCAAAAGTTGCCCTAAAAGAATACAAAGATGAAGCCTCTTTATATGATTTCGATACCATTCGCGACCAAAAGGGCCTAAACGTTTGGCACAATAAAGACGCTGAAATTAAGCCACGCGAAGAGCAGCAATGGAACAAAGCGAATAAGCTTCGTCATTACCAAGCGGTATATCATGTAAATGGTCAGCAAGTTGTGCAGTTAAGCACGCCTAACATGCCTGAGGTTTCGCTAAATACTCATCGCGAAGCGCTATTAGGTTATTCAGACCGACCGTACCTAGAACGTGTTATGTATGGCGGTTTTTACGCAGATTACTTCAGTGTTGATGTTAAAACCGGTAAACAAACCGCTATTGTCAGCGACTATCCGTTTAGACCAAGCCTTGCGCCTAATGGTCAATTTGCAGCATTTTTCCAAGACAGCCAAGTTCAGCTAAAAGATTTAGGTAACAACAAGGTTTCAACCTTATCTAAAGCAATTAATGCTATTTTTGCCGATGATAAGCATGACTACCCATCACCTCAACCGGGTTATGGTTTTGCAGGCTGGTTAAACGACAGCAGCCAAGTACTGGTTTACAGTAAATTTGATATTTGGGCTTTTGATGTCACAACACAAAAAGCAACGCGCCTAACTCAAGGTAAAGAAACCAATACCCAATATCGTGTTATTAAACTTGATAAAGACCAAGTGGGCTTTGCCAAAGACGAAACATTATTGCTAAGTGCAAAGAACCTGCAAGATAAGCAAACTGAAATTGCCAAACTTGACTTAACAAGCAATAAAGTAAGCAAAGTACTTTCGGGTAAAAAGCGCTTTGATGTAGTGAAAAAGGCGAAAAATGCCGACAAATACCTATTTACTGCACAAACATATCAGCAATTCCCTGATTACTACCAAACTGACTTTAGCTTTAAAAAGCCACAACGTGTTACCAACCTAAACCCACAAATTAGCAACTTTGCATGGGGTGAAAAACCTGAGCTTATTAGCTACAAAGGGTTTGATGGGGAAGATTTACAAGGCGTATTAATTAAGCCTGCGGGCTACAAAAAAGGCGATAAGGTTCCGGTGGTTGTGTACTTCTACCGTTATATGAGCCAACGCATGTATGACTTCCCAAAAATGGAGTTAAATCATCGCCCTAACTTCCCGATGTTTACCTCAAATGGTTATGCGATTTTCTTACCTGATATCCGTTTTGAAATTGGTCACCCAGGTAAATCGTCAACTCAAACGATGATCAACGCCACTCAAAAGTTAATTGATTTAGGCATTGCTGATCCAGATAAAATTGGTTTACAAGGTCACTCATGGGCAGGCTACCAAAGCGCCTTTATGATCACTCAAACAGATATGTTTAAGGCAGTTGTATCGGGTGCGCCAGTATCTAACATGACCAGTGCTTATAGTGGTATTCGCTTAAAATCAGGCCTTGCGCGTCAGTTCCAATACGAAACAGGTCAAAGTCGCATTGGTAAAACGTTATTCGAAGCCCCAGAGCTATACATCGAAAACTCACCAGTGTTCTTCGCAGATAAGGTGAATACCCCAATTCTGATTATGTTTGGTGACAAAGATGATGCTGTGCCATGGCACGAGGGTGTTCAATATTACCTCGCGCTTCGTCGTGCAGGTAAAGATGCCACCTTCTTACAATACGAAGGTGAACCACATCACCTGAAGAAATTCCCTAACCAAGTGGATTTCTCAGTACGCATGATGGAATATTTTGATCACTACTTAAAAGGCAAACCAGCCGCTGAGTGGATCAAAAATGGTGTACCCTTTATTGAAGAATAAGCAATAAGCTAAATTAAAGCTTACTGCAAACCTCCCCCAGAGCCAGCATTTTTGCTGGCTTTGTTCTATAAAATCAATCACACCATCTATTTTTTCGATTTTATCAATCGATTTAAACCCCAGTTTGTAAGTGGAAAGTTAACCAGAACAAATCTATATTTCACCCAACTTCTAACTGGAGACAACACAATGTTTAAGAAATCAACGTCAGCTTTGTCTAAAGTAGCTGTTGCGGTATCACTATTGGTGGCAACAGGCGTACAAGCTACAAACAACATCAAATCAAACCAATTCTGGTGGCCAGAGCAATTAGATCTTAGCCAACTTCGTGCCCATGGCGCAGAGTCTGATCCTATGGGTCCTTACTTTGATTACAAAAAAGAATTTTTAAAGTTAGACCTAAACGCTGTGAAAGCTGATATTGAGAAAGTATTGACTGATTCTCAAGATTGGTGGCCTGCTGACTACGGTCACTATGGTCCGTTCTTCATCCGTATGGCGTGGCACGCATCAGGTACTTACCGTACTTTTGATGGTCGTGGTGGCGCAGGCGGTGGTCAACAACGTTTCGACCCATTAAACAGCTGGCCTGATAACGCGAACCTTGATAAGGCGCGTCGTTTACTTTGGCCTATTAAACAAAAATACGGTCGCAGCATTTCTTGGGCTGACTTAATGGCGTTAACAGGCAATGTTGCGCTTGAATCAATGGGCTTCAAAACCTTCGGTTATGCCGGTGGTCGTGAAGACGATTGGGAACCAGATTACGTATACTGGGGCCCTGAAGGCAAAATGTTAACTGACGAACGTCGTGACAAAAAAGGTAAACTTAAAGGCCCATTAGCGGCAGTTGAGATGGGCTTAATCTATGTAAACCCAGAGGGCCCTCACGGTAACCCTGATCCACTTCTAGCTGCAGAAGACATTCGTTTATCATTCGGCCGCATGGCAATGAACGATGAAGAAATCGTTGCGCTAATCGCCGGTGGTCACAGCTTTGGTAAAGCACACGGTGCGAAAAAAGCGACGTGTTTAGACAAAGAGCCAGCAGCAGCAGGTATCGAAGAGCAAGGTTTAGGTTGGAAAAACAAATGTGGTAAAGGTCACTCTGAAGATACCATCACTTCAGGTCTTGAAGGTGCATGGACAGTGACACCTACACGTTGGTCAATCAACTACCTACAAAACTTATTCAGCTTTGAGTGGGTTAAAACTAAGAGCCCTGCAGGTGCGACTCAGTGGATCCCTGAAAATGGTCAAGCGTCTAACCTAGTGCCAGATGCGCACATTAAAGGTAAGCGTCATGCGCCTATCATGTTCACAACTGATATCGCGTTAAAAGCAGATCCTGAGTTCCGTAAGATTTCAGAGCGTTTCTTAAACGACCCGAAAGAGTTCGAACTGGCATTTGCTAAAGCATGGTTCAAACTAAACCACCGCGATATGGGTCCACGTGCTCGTTACCTAGGTGACTTAGTGCCAGAAGAAGTATTAATTTGGCAAGACTATATCCCTGCGGTTGACCACAAACTAGTTGATAGCAAAGATATCGCGTCACTTAAAGCTAGCATCTTAGATTCAGGTTTATCTGTATCTGAACTAGTCCGTGTTGCTTGGGCTTCAGCAGCAAGCTACCGCGACACAGATATGCGTGGTGGTGCAAACGGTGCACGTATTCGCTTTGCTCCGCAAAAAGATTGGCCGGTAAACAACCCGAAAGAAGTAGCTAAAGTACTTAGCAAACTTGAGAAAATCCAAACTAAGTTCAACAAAAAAGCATCTGGCGGTAAAGAAATTTCACTAGCAGATATGATTGTTCTTGGTGGTGCGGCTGCAATCGAAAAAGCAGCAAGCGACGCGGGTTTCTCTATCGCAGTACCGTTCAAGCCTGGTCGTATGGACGCGTCATTAGAAATGACTGACGTTGAATCATTCGAAGTACTTGAGCCAACAGCAGATGCGTTCCGTAACTACTACAGCTCAGCATGGAAATCACCGGCTGAAATGTTAGTTGAACGTGCTGATTTATTAAGCTTATCAGTACCAGAAATGACTGCACTACTAGGTGGTATGCGTGCCCTTAACGCGAATACTGACCAAACTAAACACGGTGTATTCACGAAAAAACCTGGCACATTAAGCAACGACTTCTTCGTTAACCTATTAGATATGTCAACGAAGTGGTCTAAGTCTTCTGAAGAAGGTGTTTACGAAGGCCGTGACCGTAAGTCAGGCAAACTTAAGTGGACAGCAACACCAGTAGATTTAATCTTCGGTTCAAACTCAGAGCTACGTTCAATTGCTGAAGTGTATGCCTCTGACGATGCTAAACAAAAGTTCGTTGATGACTTCGTAGCAGCATGGACTAAAGTAATGACGCTAGATCGTTTCGACCTACGTTAATTCTTATTTTCGCAACCGACAAAGCCGCTAAATTAGCGGCTTTTTTATTTTCGTTGATAATTTACTCGACAAGGCAGCGGTTTACGTTAAAAATAAAACTTTATCATTATATTTATTGGACACAGGCATTAGGGATGATTGCGCGCTTTTTACTGCTTTTTGTTTTCTACTCATTATGCCTAAGCATGACTAGCCAAAGCCGTGCCGATAACTCCCCGATTGTTAATATCGATCAACGTAGCGTTGACCTCACTCAATTTGCTATGAGCTATTTTATTGATAGCACAGGCACTATGCCTCTTTCACAAGTTCAGCAGCAAAATTTTATCAACAGTTCAAACGAGCTTACTTTAGGCACCAACGCTAAAACGACGTGGTCAAAAATAGTTATAAAAAATAGCTACAGCGATACCCTACGCTTATTTGTGCATAACCCAGATGCCTATCATTTAGAAGAAGTCAGCTTTTACGAAACACAATCAGGACAACTGATAAACCAATCGGTTATTCAACTTGATAAAACAGGGCCTAAAGCCAACATGTTTGGTGGCAGTGCCGTGTTTTCGTTTTATATTGCCCCCAACCAACAAAAAACAATTTACGTAAAAAGCGTCACCTTTTCTCATCAGTGGTTTGCACTAACGATTTATGATGAAGAGCATTCAAAGCGAGCCCTTGTCGGGAACGGTAATTACATTGCGCTACTTGTCGGGATGATGTTAGCGCTGATGATTTATAACTTCTTCTTGTATTTATCGGCCCGTAAAATCGAGAACATTGTTTACGCCCTGTATCTTATCTCTGGCACGGTTTGGGTGGCGCTATCTTATGGTGTTGCTGCTAACTTCTTTGGTATTTTTAGTGCTGAGCTATTACAGCTCAATTCTAACTTACTGAGCATGCCAAGCTTTTTAGTAATTTTTGTAATGCTCATTTTCGAAACAAAGAAGCACTACCCTAAAGAGCATATCGCGCTGTCGATTATTTTGTTCTTACTGGTTGCTGACTTTATCTATAGCTTGTTCGATATTGTGGGGGCATTAAAACCTGCTAGCAGCTTGGCTGCTTTAATGATGACAGTGACATTTGGGGTATCTATTTCACTGTGGCGCAAAGGTAACACACTGGCAAAATACTTTTTGCTCGGCCACTCTATGTTCGTTATTTTCAATATGCTGGCAGTGCTTTATTACAAGGGGATCAGCGACGCAAACGTGATAAATAGCCACGGTGTAGGCATAGGTATTTTGCTCGAGGCGTTAATGATGGCGTTTATTCTTTCTTATCGAATTAAGAGCCTCGAAAAAATTAAAGCACAGCAAACTGAGCTCAATCGCTTGGTCGATACAGATCCTATGACAGGCCTGTATAACCGCCGTTACTTTGACAGAAAAAGTGAGGAATTGATTGCCGCTATGGCAAGTAATCAGCAAGAGTTAACCCTCCTAATTGCTGATCTCGACCACTTCAAAAACATCAACGACACATATGGTCACGATGTTGGCGATAAAGTCATTATCGCTTTTGCCAACATACTCACCTCAGAGCAAGGCCTTGCTGATATTGCCTGCCGTTACGGCGGCGAAGAGTTTGTGTTACTACTCAATTGTAACCTACTTGATGCCAAGCAAATTGCAGAGCGAATTCGCCAAAAAGCCCAAGAAACCTACATCACCATTGATGAAGTACAAACCGTGCAATTTACCGTGAGTATTGGTGTACATAGCGTAGCTCATGCTTCAACAACCGTGAAAGAAACCCTCACCATTGCCGACAAAGCATTGTATAAAGCGAAAAGTAACGGCCGTAATTGTGTTGAAGTGGCTGCTTGAGGGGAAAGTTTCAAGTTTCAGAGCAACTTAAGACGTTAAAACCATTAGCTGAAATGAATGATGGTTGTTCCGGGTTGCTTTTTAGCTTGGTACATAGCCGCATCCGCTTCTTCAATTAGCTGGTTTGCTGCATACACACCATCGCCGAGAAAATGTGCTGTCACACCGATACTTGCTGTGACTTCAATTGACTTACCTTTACAACTGAAAGGGGCTGAAAATTGATCCGCAATTTTATGTGCCAAGCGATTCAGAATCGTCGTGTTAGTTACGCCTGAAATAGTCACTAAAAACTCATCTCCCCCCATTCTTATCACATAATCGGTACTTCTGACGGCAGCTTTAAGTTGCTTTGCAACCCATACCAAAACTTCATCGCCTAGTGTATGACCATGCTGATCGTTGATTTGTTTAAAATCATCTAAGTCGATATAAATAAAGCCCATTCCTTCAGCCACATCACCATTTTCACTAAATACATCATTTAATAATTGCTCTAGATAACGACGGTTCGGTAATTGAGTAAGCGGGTCAAGATTCGCAAGCTCAATCAAAGCCTGCTCTTTATTTTTTCGAGCTGAAATGTCACGCACAATCGCAAGAAGATAGCTTTTCCCTTGATGGTCGATATGACACACACTCACTTCTGTAGGAAAAACCTGACCATCTTTTTGTTTTAAGCACGACTCAAAAATAGTGGTTTCTTGAGCTTTTATACGCGCCACCCTTTCTTGCCATTTAGCCTTGGTATCGTAGTCAGGGTTAATGTCTGGAATGGTTAGTTTTAAAAGCTCCTCCTTTTCATAACCTAAGCACCTATAAGCAAATTGATTACAATTAAGGATTTGACCAAACTGAGGGTTTGCAACAAAGATGGCATCATTCGATTTATCAACCAAATGGGTCAGCAAAATATCCGCGGCCGCCTCTTTATTGACTGTTGTTAAGTCAATAATTTGCGAAATATAACGCACAACATTACCGTCATTATCCATCTCGGCAACAATATTTAGCTGACAATAAATTGCATGACCCAACTTATGCATGTAACGCTTTTCGATTTGTAATGGCTGCTCAGGAAACTGATTAAGCTTGGCACGAATAGCTTTATTTAACTCTCTGTCATCAGCATGAGTTATAACAACATCATCTGCGTACACCTCATCGCCTTCGTAACCTAAGAGTTGTTTTAGTGCCGGGTTTGCATATTCGAGTTTGCCGCTAGGTGAGGAAACAATGACAGGGATAGGTGTAATTTCTATTAACCGATAAATAGGATTAACAAACATCTGTACGTCATTAAGTTTCATGGGCAACCCGAGTCCAATACATTATTACTACTCAGTAAAATGAAAGAATAGACTATAAATCAGCTATCAGCTATCAGCTATCAGCTATCAGCTATCAGCTATCAGCTATCAGCTATCAGCTATCAGCTATCAGCTATCAAAATTATGTAGGGCGTCATTTGTGGTGGCAAGTATTGATTCTTGGTTTTAGGTGCTAGGTGCTAGGTGCTAGGTGCTAGGCGCAAATAAAAGACATCGTGTTTCTTCTTTGAGTCACTGTTTTTGAAAACAACCCCAGATTCCACTAAGAATATATTTGGATTCAAACTAAGGTAGAATCCTCTTAATTTTTAATCATCAATAAGGTCGTAAGATAATTCTGCTTTCTTAATCTCGAGTTCCAACTCTTTTGTGTATGGCATCCTTACAATATTTCCCACAAGAATTTCATTCACAGTGGTCTTTGCCTCTGCAATCGTCATTTTCAACTCTCGACGCAATACCTTATTAAAAGATATTTTTCTAAAACCCGTGGACCACTTCGTAATTTCAATAATCATTTTCTTCCAGCTTTATACTTACTGATCTAGGTTATTTACATACACATGGGCTTTTGCTTTTTGCCACTACCTCGCACATGGCGTCAGAAAATGATTTAGCTTATCCCCAATGGTTTTGCTTAACTACTTATCACCAATCATATGCATGAAAAATAAATGGGTAACATTATAGTTGTCTAGTTTAGTTACTAGGTGCTAGGTGCTAGGCTTTAGGTGCAAATATAAGATATCGAGTTACTTCTTTGAGCCATGTTTATTAAGAACAAAGCCCGAGAGTGCGAAGCTCTGAATTAAAAAGATATTATCTATTTGTCGTTTGCTACTTTTTCATCAAACCAAACATGTTCTTGCCCTCCACCCAGCATGAATCGATAACCAGGTGGCAAAGCCATATAAATAGCTACTTCAGGTCTATATTTTACAATATGAGTAAAGTGAACCGTTTTTAAACTCGAAATATCTCCATTATATTCGTCAGTGGTTAACCACCAACCGCTCATATGGTCCGGTGAAGGGTAACGAACTCCTTCTAAAGGCAGCCCCTCATATACACCGTCAGATATTACTACCATTTGCTCCTCGTCAACTGGTGTATATTGTGCACTATAGTGTTCACAACACTTCTGTTGAACTTCTAGCAGATGAGTTATTCCTTTCATCTTAAATTGGATACCACACAATTAATTAATCTATCGAGAATATCATCAAAGTTGAAAACAACAAAAAACCCCCGCGAGTGTGAAGCTTAGAATTCAAACTATGTCGTCAAATATTTAATAAAGACTCATCAAACCAAACATCAACATAATCTCCTGCGATTAAAAACCTATAACCCGGAGGTAGCGCAAGATACTTTTTGATATCAGGACACCTCTCACTTAAATGAGCAACATGAAGAGGAACGAAAAAATCAGGTTCTTCAGAAAACTCTTCTCCACCCCAAATGTACCAACCTGTTGTATCTCCTTCAGGGGAATGTCTTAGTCCATTAATAGGAATAACCCCTTGCTTGACGTTACGAGAAATCCCAACTTTCATATCTTCGGGAGATGATACAAAGTCAGCATTAAATTCACTACAGACCAATCTTTGAATGTTTGTAATTTCAGTCATTAAAAATCATGCACCTTTTTCTTCGCTTTAAACACATGGGGTTAGGTCTTGCTTTTGTCACTACCTCACCCATGCCAGCAAGCGGTTCTTTTCATTGAGCAGCTTAGCCAGTTTTGAAAACAAAATCCAAGCAAGCTACTCCAGAAAAAACAAAGCCCCGCTAGTGCAAACCTTAGGTCTGCGAGTGCGAGGCTTTGTTCGACAGCGTTAGCTGTTCATTAATTCTCTTACTTGAATTTGTATTTGTTTTTCGCATTATCCAGCGTTAAGTGAATCAAACTCGGTGCACCTGCGCCATGAAAGCTTGAGTCGTCGTAGACTAGCTCCCAAAGACGCCCATCATTAGGATCTCGCAGTAAAGTTGACCACCCATCATCGGAATATGCAACGACTAACATTACGTTATTTTTTAAATAATCAATTCGCTGTGCCATTTTATCCGCCACAACTTTACCGTTTAAAAAAACATGCTTACCGATTAATTTGTTTTCATCTTTCCTTAGATTCATGTCTTATCAACCTAAATGCTGTTCTTCTGGTACTTTTCAGTTTCGGATTACAAATCCCTCCAGCGCGCTAAAGCACGACCTACAAGCAAGTGCTAACCTAGCTCCTAGAGCCTAGCGCCTGTGACCTGACCACTAACCACTAACCACTAACCACTAACACCTTTCCCCTTGCAACTCGCAACTAGTAACTAGTAACTCAACAATACTGCCCTGCTGCAAAGCCGCAGCTCCAGGCATATTGGAAGTTATAGCCGCCTAGCCAACCGGTGACGTCGGTGACTTCGCCGATAAAATAAAGGCCCGGTGACTTTTTCGCTTCGAAGGTTTTTGAGCTTAACTCGTCGGTGTCTACACCGCCAAGCGTTACTTCGGCTGTTCTGTAACCTTCGGTGCCGTTGGGTTTAATTTGCCAATTGTGAATGTAGTCATGTAATGCGTCGATTTGTGCATGGCTTAGTTGGTTTACATTGCAATCAGGGATCGCTTTCGTGTCATGCAGCATTTCAACAAAGCGTTTTGGTAAAATTGTCGCAAGGGTATTTTTTAGTGACTTCTGCCCTTGGCTTTGACGCCACTGCTCAAGCTGCTGTTTTAAATCGAGCTCGGGTAACAAGTTGATGTACACAGTTTGCCCTGCACGCCAAAAAGAGCTGATTTGCAGAATCGCTGGGCCCGACAGGCCACGGTGAGTAAACAAGATGTTTTCTTTAAACTGGGTGCCATCTTCACTGGTAACCAGACAAGGAATGCTGATCCCCGATAATCCATCAAAGCGATCTTTATCATGCTGGTGCAACGTAAATGGCACTAATGCCGCCATGGTTGGCAGCACAGTTAAACCAAATTGCTCAGCAATTTTATAACCAATTGGCGATGCCCCAAGCTTAGGCATGGTTAATCCACCCGATGCGACAACTAACGACTCACATTGATAGCTGTCTTGTTCGGTAATAACTTCATAACCCGCATCGGTTTTAGTCACGCTGAGTACTTCGTTACGCAGAGCAATGTTAACCCCCGCCCACTCGCACTCAGTTAGAAGAATATCAACGATATCTTGAGCGCTGTTATCACAAAATAACTGACCCAGTGTTTTATGGTGATAAGCCAAGCCGTGACGGTCCACCAGCTCAATAAAGTCATGCTGGGTGTATCGGCTTAAACACGATTTTACAAAGTGAGGATTACCACACAAGTAGTTGTCTGGGCTTGCATTTTCATTGGTGAAGTTACAACGTCCGCCGCCGCTAATTAATATTTTACGGCCCGGCTTTTTGCCCATATCAAGCACAGTAACATTGCGACCACGGTAGCCAGCTTGTGCAGCACACATCAAACCTGCGGCACCGGCGCCAATCACAATTACATCTACTTGGGTCATTACTCATACTCACTAAAAAAATTTAGCTGATTATAACAAGTTATTGTCGCTGCTGTGTTAACACTGAGGTGTTTTTACAAAAAAGATAAAACCAAAAAACGAAATAAAGTAAAAACTCAAAACAACAAAATTATAACTTTATTATGAGAAAACTACTAAAAAGCACCATAAAAAGACTATTTTAGACGTCTATACATTTAGTTATAACCAAAATAGAGACAACCATAATAAAACGATATTTTAACTAAATTTACATTTATTTTACCTTTGTCCCCCTTCGCGAAAAATATCGTGGAGATTTACATAACAATCTAGGGATCATTATGACAACTAACAACAACTTGAAGAAGTGCGCAATTGCACTGAGCTTGACTGCGTTGTTTGGGACGACGGCAGCAATGGCTACTCCAAACCAACTAATGTCACCATCTATGCAGGAAACTGCGGCGAAATTACAAGGTCAAGAAGGCTTTGGTACACAATTCATCATCAAGTATAAAAACAACAGTGATGAAATGATGACAATGTCGGCAGCAGAACAAACGCCGAGTATGATGAACAAAAAAGCAAAAGGCTTTGTTAAAAACTTCACCAGTAAAAAAGGTAAAGTAAAAGCACAATATGTTCGTGCAATGGCGATGAGTAATCACCACGTAATGCGTGCTGATAAAAAACTTTCTGCTCAAGAAGCACAAGAATTCATGCAAGAGATGGTTGCATCAGGTAACGTTGAATACATCGAAATCGACCAAATGTTAAAGCCATTTGCAACGCCTAACGACCCACGTTACGACGACCAATGGCACTACTACGAGCAAGCGGGTGGTCTTAACCTTCCTACTGCGTGGGATACAGCAACGGGTAGCGGTGTGGTTGTTGCGGTACTTGATACAGGTTACCGCCCACATATTGATTTAAATGCCAACATCCTTCCTGGCTATGACATGATCTCTAACGTGTCTGTAGCTAACGATGGGGGTGGTCGTGATAGCGATGCACGCGATCCGGGTGATGCAATCAGCGCTAACGAATGTGGTTACACACATGGTGCGCAAAGCTCAAGCTGGCACGGTACGCACGTTGCGGGTACTGTTGCGGCAGTAACTAACAACGGTGAAGGTGTTGCCGGTGTTGCATACGATGCGAAAGTAGTTCCTGTACGTGTACTTGGTAAATGTGGTGGTTTAACTTCTGATATCGCTGACGGTATTATCTGGGCTTCAGGTGGTTCGGTTTCTGGCGTACCAGCAAACGCTAACCCTGCTGATGTTATCAACATGAGTTTAGGTGGTAGCGGTTCATGTAGCTCTACAACACAAAGCGCTATCAACCAAGCACGAAACAACGGCACTGTGATCGTAATCGCTGCGGGTAACGATAACGATAACTCTGCAAACTACAACCCAGGTAACTGTAATGGTGTTGTAAACGTTGCATCTGTTGGTCGTAACGGTGGTCGTGCTTATTACTCAAACTACGGTAGCAACATTGATGTTGCAGCACCGGGTGGCGCACAAAGCTTTGCGAATGACTCTGAAGGTGTTTTATCAACACACAACTCAGGCTCTACAAGCCCAAGCAGCGATTCATATCACTACTCGCAAGGTACATCGATGGCAGCACCACATGTTGCGGGTGTAGCAGCGCTAATCAAGCAAGCTAAACCATCTGCAACGCCAGATGAAATCGAAAGCATCTTAAAATCAACAACTCGTTCTTTCCCTGCAACATGTACAAGCTGTGGTACAGGTATTGTTGATGCAGCAGCCGCTGTGGCAGCAGCATCAGGCACAACACCGCCACCACCAACAGGCAATGTGTTAGAAGATGGTCAAGCCCTAACAGGTTTAAGTGGATCTGCTAGCAGCCAAACTTTCTACACAATGGAAGTGCCAACAGGTGCAACTAACGTAACCTTCACAATGAGTGGCGGTACAGGTGATGCTGACCTTTACGTTCGTGCAGGTAGCGCACCAACAACGTCAACCTATGACTGTCGCCCGTATAAAGGCGGTAACAACGAAGTATGTTCTATCGATAACCCAACAGCAGGCACTTACCATGTAATGCTCAATGGTTACTCTGCATACTCAGGTGTTAGCCTTGTGGGTGATTTAACAACTTCTGGCGGTGGTTCAGGCTCAGGTTCACCACAAGCAGGTGGCGGCACTGTGACTGATATCTCTGCAAGTGCTGGTCAGTGGAAACACTACACGCTAGAAGTACCAGCAGGTATGGCAAGCTTCACTGTTACGACGTCTGGTGGTTCGGGTGATGCTGACTTATTCGTTAAGTTTGGTAGCCAACCAACGTCATCTAGCTATGACTGTCGTCCGTACAAAAACGGTAACGCAGAAACATGTACATTCAGTAATCCACAAGCAGGTACGTGGCACTTAAGCTTAAATGCTTACCGTACTTTCTCTGGTGTAACATTGGATGCACAGTATCAACCTTAATAGTTGATCTCCCCAGTATCCCCCTGGGACTTTTCAGCCGGACTTACGTCCGGCTTTTTTGTACTTATATCAATAAAACGAATTGCTATTAAAGCTTTTCGAGCACAGCTTCAGCGCGGCTTACTACAAACTCTTTGTCTTGTTCAACAAACAGCCCTGTTACCGTTTGGTTTTCAACGATCATCGCATAACGCTTTGAACGTACGCCACCAAAGCCAGCTGTGTCTTTATCTAGACCAAGTGCTTTAGTAAAGCTTGCATCACCATCGGCTAACATACGAATATGCTCAGCGTTATGAGCTTCACCCCATGCTTTCATTACAAATGCATCGTTCACCGATACACAGTAAATTGCATCAACACCTTTCGCGGTAATTTTATCGGCTAGCGTAATAAACTCAGGTAAGTGAGCATTTGAGCAGGTTGGCGTAAATGCACCAGGCACCGCAAATAACACTACTTTTTTATCTGCAAATAATGCCTCTGTTGATAGGGTTTGCATGCCCTCGCTAGTTAATTCACTAAGGGTTGCTGCAGGTAAAGTTTGGCCTTGTTCGATCATTGTAATTCCTTGAAAGAAAATAAGAGTACAGAGTATATACCCAAAAAATTGAATACCGCATGATTTAAGGGCAAACAATGCAAACCATTGCTCGCCCTTGAAGAGTTATAAACCTAAGCTGGTTTTAATGGTGTGCATTTGCTCTTGTAGGCGGTGCTGAATATCACTAACCAGTGAGTTTGATTCACTTACCTGCCCTTTCATGCTCTGCATTGATTGGCTAAAGTTTTCGAGTAAGGCATTTTGCTGTTTAGCAAGCTCCATAGCATCAAACGCGACTTTATTAGCATCTTGCGCGTTATCGGCAACACCTTCTGAGTTACGTTTAAGCTCTTGAGCATTTTGTGTTTGTAGCTCGGCATCAGTAGCCAGTGCACTAATTTGCTCTGATACCATGGTTGAGTTTTCACTTAGGCGGTTTAGCTGATTATTGATATCATCAAGCGAGCCTTGTGTTTGTCTGGCAAGCTTTCGTACTTCGTCAGCGACAACCGCAAAGCCTCGACCATGCTCACCTGCACGTGCCGACTCAATCGCCGCATTCAATGCCAGTAGGTTTGTTTGCTCAGCAATGTTTTTGATCACCTCAATAACTTGGCCAACATCATCAACGCCTTTTAATAGCTCTTTTAAGCTATCTAGACCTTGCTCAACGCGCTCTTCAGTGCGAGAGCTTGCGGTTAACATGCTGTCGGCAAAGCCTAAGCTCTGCTCCATCGCACCAAAGGTTTCTTTGGCGTTATCAGCAACTTGACCATTAATGTTATTGACCTGCTCACCAATGTGTTGAATATCAGTAAGTAAACCTTGGTTTTGTTCAACCTGAGAGTGGCTGGCATCCGTTTGCTGAGCAATGGTATGTAAGTGCTCGCTCATCTCTAGCATAAAGTCGTTAATAACCTTAAGCATTTGTGCTCGCTCTTCTGCCTCACCACGCTGGCGTTCAATCAATTGATTAAAGTAATGAGCAATTTCACCAACCTCGGTTTTCGGATTCTTACTCTCAATGTTTTTAAGCTCATTACTTTCAATCAAGAAGGCAAAGCCATCACGCAATTGGCGCAATGGGTTAAGCACTTGGTTACGCTGTACGAAATACACACCCGCCGCTAAAACCACCAGCATGCCAATAGCGACACAAAACACGATAAACACTTGTTGCTTAAGCTGGCTTTGTTCATCTTTTAGTTTTTGCTCTGCACCGAGCACCGTTGCAGACAACGCGCCGATTTGTTCGCGCAGTGCTTGCATGCCGGTTTGTCGTTGCTCAGCTTGCTCAAGTGTTGATGCTAAATCACGAGGGAAACGTTTAGGCCAGCTTGTTAGCTCAGCTTTAATATCACCGGCTAAATCTTCTGCTTCTTCGCCAAAGAATAAAGCGTCTTCATCCACTTCACTCATTACACCTAGGTTTTCGAGTCTGTCGATTTTAGTAGCAAGGGCATTTAAGTTTTCAACACTTTGATTAAGGCTGTTTTTAGTGTCTTGATCAAAGTTGATCACTAACTTGTACGTATACAAAGCAAGTGATGTCACTTCGCTGTAGTAGTCAGCAGCAAGTTGATAATATTCAAGCGCAAGCGCTGTTTGCGGCTCGGCTTTACGTGCATAGCCAATTAACGAAGAGGCAGAGCCTGCCATTTGTCTTAACGAGTTATCGAGCAGTGCCATTTCGTTACCCGATAGCTTACCTAAAGCGCGATACTTACCGTTAATGTCTTTATCGAGGGCCGTCAGTTGGCTATTTAGTTGACCTGCTAGATCTTTAGGTAGCTCAGCTAAATGCTGCTTTTTAACATCGCTAATCAGCGTTGAGGCTTTATTTAAGTGTTGGCTGTCACCTTGCTCTAAATAATCATCAAGGTAACTTTTTAAATCAATAATGATGGTGTTTTTCAGCTTATTATAAGCGTTATCTTGCTGCTCTAAGCCGAGTAAGGTTTGACTAGCCCAGAACAGGGTGGCTGCCAGTAAGATACTGGCGAGTGTGAGTAAAACGGCCAATAGCCGAGTAAATGATGACACGCGCATAAACGATATTCCCAAGTAACGTTACGCGCGTAGAATATTAACCTTTTATGACAATTTGATGTAAACCGTAAAAAATAACAGGTAAAAGCGATAACAACTAACCCAAAAGGGTTAAATAAATACCAATTCGCTTAATATTGCGGATGGTATCAGACCATTGCAGCTTTTACGTATACATCAAAGCGGTTCTTCTTGGTTTTGATTTGCATACTCGGGGTTTTGTCATTTAGAAATGGGGCGTAATCAGGGCGCTTCACAACGACTCGCTTACTAGCAAGCGGATAAGCAAATTCTAATAGATCATCGGCATCGCTATCTCCGCCAACAAGCTCTTGGAATACTCGCATTTCTTTTTTAACGAGGGCTGATTTTTCACGATGAGGAAACATAGGATCTAAGTACACAACATCAGGTGTATCACTACACTGCGCTAGTAAAGTATGGCTTGAGCCAAACACTAGGCTCATGTTTTCTTTCATCCAAGGGCCAATTTCAGCATCGTTATAGGCGCGTTCTAGGCCGTCAAATAATAGTGCAGCTACCACTGGGTGGCGTTCATGCAAAATCACTTTACAGCCTAGTGATGCCAGTACAAAACCATCGCGGCCAAGGCCTGCAGTGGCATCAAGCACTACTGGCGTGGCACCTTTGTTTAACCCTACAGCCTTAGCTATTGCCTGCCCTTTACCACCACCAAACTTGCGTCGATGAGCTGCAGCACCCGTTACAAAATCAACATGAATAGCACCAAGCTTTGGCTCGTCCTTTTTCTTCAGGCTAAGACCTTGGTCGTCATAATGAAGCGAAAAGCCTGCATTTTGTTCAGCCCATTCGGCCAAACCAAAACGCTGTTCAATCGCATCTAAATAAGGACGCATTTCTTTAAAAGGACAATGAATTACCACGCAAAACTCCGAGCTATATTATTCGCCGCCAGTATAGCATGGCTTAAAATAGCTCGATATCCGTTTGTGAGGTCACATCTTCGGTCTCACTCGGCTCAGCCATTTTCTGTAAGCTCGCTAAAAGCTCACTACGCGATTCGATAATATGTTTTAGCTGAAACTTTATAAACGATAAGTCTTCATTCAGTGAGGTAAATATTAGCTGAGTTTGCTTTAATTGCTGCAAGTGAAATGCGACTTCGTCGCTGCCCGATAAACCACTTTGCTCAATAGACTTATTTAGCTCATCAAGTTGGGCGGCAAATTTCTCTACAGCATGTTCGCGCGAATCACTGTTTTGGTACATTTGATCAGATAACTCATTAAACGAGTTACCAATTTGCTGCGCCTGAGTCAGTGCCCGCTCATTGTTTTCCATATCTTGTACTTTGGCGTTAGTCACCTCAAGAATATGCGGAAATAGATCTTTATAACGACCATAAAGCTGGGCATCATCAAGTGGCATGTTTTTGATCAGCATCGACACTTTAGGGTAATTAATAATAGTGCGATGGCTAAAATCAACAAAGCGATTTGCATCACGGTGTTTTTCGAGCAGCTCTTGCTCAAGTGGACACACCCCGCCCTCAGCACTACAAAATATGCCTACATCTTGATACCAAAACGCCAGTACGACATCGAGCTCCATCGGATTAAAAAACTCAAACATATGCTCAGATAAGGCTTTGATATCGTGTGCATGATAGCTTTGCCCAACGTAGCGCATTATACGACCCATATCCCCTGAATCTGTCATCGCGATTTCGGCAGTGATTTGCGCTCGCTCTACATCACTTTTAAGCTTTTTAGAGTGCTGACGATATTGATATAACACGCGAATACGTGCCATCAGTTCTTCAGCATTAAATGGTTTTACAATGTAGTCAGCTGCACCCGCGTTATAACCTTTTACACGGTCTGGTAGGTCAGCTTTACCCGATAAAAACATCACAGGCGTGTCTTTTGTTTGCGGGTTAGCTTTTAATTCGTTACATACCTCAAAGCCCGTTTTACCCGGCATTTCGATATCTAGTAAGATGATATCAGGGTTGTACTTTAACGCCTGTCTTAATCCTTCGTCGCCATTTTTAGCATGGATCAGTGTGCAAAAGCCCGATAGCGATTCCTCAATCACATGATGGATATATTTATCATCATCAATGGCTAATACAAGTTTTGACATGCTTAATTCCTATAAACTCTTTTTTAAGAAGGATAGTACGAGAGCGTGATTTTGCGAAGAAATATTAATAAAAAAAGCGCCTTACGGCGCTTTAGATCAACAAACTTTATTATGCAGCAATGCCGCTGTGTCTAAGTAGTGCATCAACTTGTGGTTCGCGTCCACGGAACTTTTTAAATAGCTCCATCGGCTCTTCACTGCCCCCTTTCTCTAAAATGTTCTTTAAGAAAGCTTCGCCCGTTGCTGGGTTAAAGATGCCTTCTTCTTCAAATTTAGAAAACGCATCAGCCGAAAGTACTTCAGCCCACTTGTAAGAGTAATAACCTGCGCTGTAACCGCCCGCAAAAATGTGGCTAAAGCCATGCTGAAAGCGGTTAAATGCAGGCGCTTTAACAACGGCCGTTTTACTGCGCACATCATCAAGAGTTGCTTGAATGTTACATGGCTCACCGGCTTTGTAAGTATGGTGAATAGTAAAGTCAAACAACGAGAACTCAAGCTGACGCAGCATTTGCATACCTGATTGGAAGTTCTTCGCCGCTAGGAGTTTATCTAATAACTCTTTTGGTAACGGTTCATCTGTTTCGTAATGGCCCGAAATAAAGCTTAGCGCTTCTTCTTCGTAGCACCAGTTTTCAAGGAACTGGCTTGGTAACTCAACCGCATCCCATGCAACACCGTTAATACCTGCAACTGGCGCAGCATCAACTTGTGTCAACATATGGTGAATACCATGACCAAACTCATGGAATAACGTAGTCACTTCGTTATGCGTAAACAAAGCAGGCTTATCACCCACTGCTTTATTAAAGTTACACACTAAGTACGCAACAGGGGTTTGTAATTCGCCGTTTGCACGTACTTTACGACCCATGCAGTCATCCATCCACGCGCCGCCACGCTTACGATCGCGAGCGTATAAATCTAGATAAAAACGGCCACGTAAAGTATTGCTACTATCGTAAATTTCGAAAAAACGTACATCAGGGTGGTAAGTATCAAACTCTGTGACTTCTTTTACGCTAATGCCAAATAAACGATTTACAGTAGTGAATAAACCACTTAAAACTTTATTAGCTGGGAAATATGGGCGTAGTACTTCATCAGAAATCGCGTATTTTTCTTGCTTAAGTTTTTCGCCGTAGTAAGCATAGTCCCATGCAGCCAGTTCAGTCACACCGTGCTTATCTTTTGCGTAAGCTGTTAGCTCAGCAAGCTCTTGCTCAGCTTGTGGTTTAGACTTAGCTGCTAAATCTTCTAAGAATGAGAAAACTTGCTCTGGCGTTTCTGCCATTTTAGTCGCCAATGACATATCAGCGTAGCTGTTAAAGCCAAGTAACTCGGCAAGTTCATGACGCAGGGCAAGCTCTTCGCTCATAATAGCAGAGTTATCAAACTCACCGGCATTAGGGCCTTGATCAGAGGCACGCGTCACAAACGCAGTGTAAAACTCTTCACGTAACTCACGGTTATCAGCATAAGTCATGATTGGTAAGTAAGATGGAAAATCTAACGTGAATACCCAGCCATCTAGCTCTTTACTTTTAGCTGTATCAGCACCAAGGGCTAACGCAGACTCTGGTAAACCAGCCAGTTCGCTTTCATCTGTAATGTGCTTTTGCCAAGCGAGTGTGGCATCCATGACATTGTTACCAAACTTAGAGGCCAGCTCAGATAAACGCGCACTGATTTCGCCATAACGCTTTTGTTGCTCTGGCTTTAAAGCAATACCAGATAGCTCAAAATCACGCAGTGCATTAGTAATGGTTTTTTGCTGGGCAATCGTTAGTGTTTTAAATTCGTCACTGTTGTGAAGCGCGTTGTAAGCATCGTATAAACCTTGATGCTGACCAACAAACGTTGAATACTCAGATAACAACGGCAAACATTGCTCATAGGCTTCACGTAGCTCGTCGTTATTAACGACAGAATTCATATGTGATACCGGTGAAAATAAGCGTGATAACTTGTCATCAGCTTCTTCAAGCGGAAGCACCAAATCATTCCATGTGTATGATTTAGTTGCCAGTACCTCATCTATTTTGGTACGACACTCAGCAATCGCTGCTTTTAATGCTGGCACTACGTGTGCTGGTTTAATTTTAGAAAACGGCGGAAGCCCTTCTAAACCAATGAGTGGGTTATTTTCTGCAATTGTCATTTTCGTTCTCAAATTTTATGCGAAGATGATTTTGAAGTTGGGGCGAATTGATGAAATACAAGGGGCTTAACCTTGGTCTTTATTATGCTATTATCAACTTATTACTAAATCGATTAATTAATAAAGAATTATCTATTTTTGAGGACAAACTATGGCTCAGCATTTTGATTACATTGCAATTGGTGGTGGTAGTGGCGGTATTGCCTCTGCAAACCGTGCAGCAATGCGTGGCGCAAAAGTCGCTCTTATTGAAGCAAAACACATGGGTGGCACCTGTGTAAACGTGGGTTGTGTTCCAAAGAAAGTTATGTGGCACGGCGCACAAATTGCTGAAGCAATTAACGCATATGCACCTGACTACGGCTTTGATGTTGAATTAAAAAGCTTTAGCTGGGCTAAATTAGTTGAAAGCCGCGAAGCGTATATAGGCCGTATTCACCAAGGTTACAACAAGTACTTATCTAGCAATGGTGTAACTGTAATCAATGGCTTTGCTAAGTTTGTTGATAACAAAACAGTTGAAGTTAACGGTGAGCTATACACGGCAGACCATATCCTTGTTGCTGTTGGTGGTCGCCCTACTATTCCTAACATCCCAGGCGCTGAGCTTGGTATTGATTCAAATGGCTTCTTTGAGCTAGACGCACAGCCTAAGCGTGTTGCTGTGGTTGGTGCTGGTTACATTGCCGTTGAAATCGCAGGTGTACTTCATAGCCTTGGTACAGAAACACATCTGTTTGTTCGTAAAAACAAACCACTACGTACTTTTGACCCATACATCGTTGATACGCTTGTCGATATTATGGCAAAAGAAGGCCCTACTCTCCACACTGAGTGCACACCAAAAGAAGTGGTTAAAGAAAGCGATGGTAGCTTAACAATTCACTTTGAAAATGGTCACAGCCAAAACGTTGATGAAGTTATTTGGGCAATTGGCCGTACACCTACAACTGACAAGATCAACCTTGCAGCGGCAGGTGTTGAAGTAACTGAAGGTGGTTACGTTAAAGTAGACGAATTCCAAAACACCACAGCTGAAAACGTATACGCAGTTGGCGATATCATCGAAAACGGTATTGAACTTACGCCAGTAGCCGTTAAAGCAGGTCGCATTTTATCTGAGCGTTTATTCAATAAAGAATTACCTGATGATTTAAAAATGGATTACGAGCTAGTACCTACAGTGGTATTCAGCCACCCACCAATCGGCACAATTGGTTTAACAGAGCAGCAAGCGATTGATCAATATGGCAGCGATAACGTTAAAGTATATAAATCAAGCTTTGCAGCAATGTACACAGCAGTTACTCAGCACCGTCAAGCATGTAACATGATGCTAGTGTGTGCTGGCGAAGACGAAAAAGTTGTTGGCTTACACGGCATTGGCTTTACCGTTGATGAAATGATCCAAGGCTTTGCTGTTGCAATGAAGATGGGCGCAACCAAAGCAGACTTTGATGCTGTTGTGGCTATTCACCCGACTGGCTCAGAAGAGTTTGTAACGATGAGATAAACTAGCTTTGCGAGTTGCGAGTTGCGAGTTGCGAGTTGCGAGTTGCGAGTTGCGAGTTGCGAGTTGCGAGTTGCGAGTTGCGAGTCAATTTTAAAACCTTGTGGTGCTGCCACAAGGTTTTTTTATGCTTAAAGCTGGCACAAACCTTGTAGCTGTTAATTAAGTAACCAGTTATAGCAAGAATTTGCCCTTATTTACTGTGTAATTAAGCAACTTTTACGCAGTACTCAAGGCATTTTTACAAGGAGGCACTGTGTCTAAGTCTGCAATTTTATATCGCATGGTGACCGATGAGCATATTTGCCCATTCGGTTTAAAATCAAAAGATTTATTAGAGCGTCATGGCTACGATGTTGATGACCGTCACTTAACCAGCCGTGAGCAAACTGACGAATTCAAACAGCAGCATGATGTAAAAACCACACCACAAACCTTTATCAATGATAAACGCATTGGTGGTTACGATGATTTGCGCGACTTTTTTAATCTGCCCGAGGCAGGTCAGCAAGGTACTAGTTACACCCCTGTATTAGCGATTTTTGCAGTGACCATGTTACTAAGCTGCGGTTTTACTTATGCCAGCGGTGAAGCTTTATTTTCTATGCAAAATCTGATGCTGTTCGTGGCATTATCAATGGCGGTATTAGCGATACAAAAGCTGCAAGATTTATTCAGCTTTTCTAACTCATTTATTACCTATGACTTACTGGCGATGCGCATTGTGCCCTATGCCTATGTCTATCCCTTTATCGAGGCGTATGTAGCGATTGGTATGGTGGCTGAATTACCCGCCTTAGCTGTAGCACCCTTTTCACTATTTATTGGTGGCATAGGTGCGGTATCGGTTATTAAGGCTGTGTATATCGATAAACGAGAGCTGAAATGCGCCTGTGTTGGTGGAGACAGTAATGTGCCGCTCGGCTTTATCTCACTAAGTGAAAACTTATTTATGATTGCCGCGGGTATATGGATGCTTAGTACGCTTTAGCATTAAACTTGTATGTGTATTAGTGGCTTAATTAAGTAATTAAGCCACTTTAGATTAGATGTTAACCACCGGTACGTAAGTCGCGCTCAAATTCACTTTCAGTTTTAACCGGGTGACAGGTCGACTTCACCGAACCTTTATTGCTGTCCTCGTCATCTGTACTAAAAATGGTATAGCTATAATCAGTTTCGAGTTCACCGCCTAAACACTCATGTTCAGCGTAAACCTCATTTGCAGAGCCATCTTTTACTGCCTGTGATGCACAGCCTGTAAACATTAAAAGCGCTATTAAAACTGTAAAAACTTTCATATCGTTATCCCCAAACTTACGTTTTTATTTTTACTGTAAGAAATAAGTTAACTATAAAGTACCTGTATTGGTACTACTTTTATGTAAGTTTTTGTGTAAAGAGTAGGCAAACTGAAATGAGGCAGGTTAAGAGTTTAACCTGCCATAAGGTAGAACGAGCAAGTGGTATTAAGCCGTACCACCCACAGTTAAGTTATCAATTTTAAGGCTTGGCTGGCCCACTCCTACAGGAACGCTTTGGCCATCTTTACCACACACGCCAACACCTTTATCAAGGGCTAAGTCGTTACCTACCATCGAAATTTGCTGCATCACTTCTGGGCCATTACCAATCAGTGTTGCGCCTTTGATAGGTTGTGTGATTTTACCGTTTTCAATTAAGTAGGCTTCAGAAGCACTAAATACAAACTTACCCGACGTAATATCCACTTGGCCACCACCGAAGTTAGGAGCAAAGATACCTTTTTTCACCGAGCTGATGATATCAGCTTGGCTGTGCTCGCCACCTAGCATATAGGTGTTGGTCATACGTGGCATAGGTAAATGAGCGTAGGATTCGCGGCGCGCATTACCAGTAGGGTTAACACCCATCAAACGGGCATTTAGCTTATCTTGCATGTAGCCCTTTAAAATACCGTTTTCAATAAGCACGTTATACGCAGCTGGTGTCCCTTCGTCATCCACGTTCAATGAACCACGGCGATCAGCAATAGTGCCATCATCCACGACTGTACACAGCTCAGATGCCACCTTTTGACCTACTTTACCGCTAAACGCTGATGCGCCTTTACGGTTAAAGTCACCTTCTAGACCATGGCCTACCGCTTCGTGTAGTAACACACCCGGCCAACCTGCGCCTAGCACGACTTCCATGCTACCAGCAGGCGCATCGATTGCTTCTAGGTTTACTTTTGCTTGGCGAACAGCTTCTTCGGCGTATTCCATCCAACGCGGTTTGCCATCGACTAATTCTTTAAAATAGCCATAATCTAAACGCGCACCGCCCCCTGCACCACCACGTTCACGACGGCCGTTCTTCTCAAGTAACACTGAGCAATTTAAGCGAATAAGCGGGCGAATATCGGTGGCAAAGGTGCCATCACTTGCAGCAATTAACACTTCTTCATAAACCGCCGACATTGAGCTGATCACTTGCTCAGCATCCGGCGCTAATTGACGAATATAGTTTTCAAGTTCACGTAGCAGGCTTACTTTGTCATCGTTGCTCATGCTTTGAATTGGTTGATGCGGCGCATACTGCTCTTTAGCAGCTACATCACTGAATACTTGAATCGTTTTGTTTTCGCCAGCATTGGCAATGCTGCGCGCTGCCGTTGCGGCTTTGTTTAACGCTTCAAGGTTAATCGCATCTGAGTATGAAAAACCGGTTTTTTCACCGCTAACAGCACGCACACCCACACCACGTTCAACGTTGTATGAGCCTTCTTTTACTAAGCCATCTTCAAGCACCCAAGATTCGTGGTGGCTCGATTGAAAATACAGGTCGGCATAGTCAACTTGATGTTGATGAATAAAAGCGAGCGTTTTTTCTAATTCTTCTCTCGTTAGTTGGCTGTCATGTAATAAATGCTGTTCAACCGTGTTCATAATAAATGCTCTCTAAATCGTTGCTGAGACTGCACAGGCATGTCTTGGCGAATTGTATTCAAGCGGTTTAAATCAAGCTCATGGCTGATAAACCCGGTACCAGAGGCAAGCTCACTGAGCGTTTCTCCCCATGGTGAAATAATAATGCTGTGACCATAAGTGTGGCGGCCATTCTCGTGCTCGCCCCACTGTGCTGCGGCAACCACATAGCATTGTGTTTCGATTGCCCGCGCAGCTAATAAAATATGCCAATGAGCAGCGCCGGTGACTGTGGTAAAGGCACTGGGCACTAAAATAAGCTCAGCCCCTTGGCGCTGCATGGCGGTGAATAAGCCACTAAAACGTAGATCATAACATACTGCTAAGCCAATTTTACCAAATGGCGAGTCGACCACCACAATATCGTTGCCTGCTTGCGTCGCATCAGACTCTCGGTAACTGCGCGTAGTGTCGGCAACATCCACATCAAATAAGTGAATTTTATTGTACTGCGCAACCACATCGCCTTGGTTGTTAAATAAAAACGAGGCAGCTAAATACTTACCATTTTGCTGTGAAACAGGCAGGGTGCCAGCGGCTAACCAAATATCATGTTGCTTACATAAATCAGCAAGCTTCGCTTTATATGCCTCACTTTGCAGACCTAGTTCATAACTTGCTTGGCTTTGCTTACTAAAGATCAAAAAGCTTTCGGGTAAACACACTAGCAATGGCCGAGTTGCAGGAAGGGTTGATAATGTCTGTGCTAAAAAAGCGAGGTTTTGCTCAGCATTCATGCTTGAGCACATTTGCACTGCAACAACCTGTGGGTGAGGGTTAGCCTTCATTGTTATCTAAACTCGCTGAAGATGCGGCATCTTTTAATTTTAGTTGCGTCGACGACTGCGGCTGGCTTTGCGCGGCTTGCGGTAACGTCACTTCACGGCTCTTACGATCCACTTCTTTCACAACAGGATCGTTCATACTACCTGTTACTTTAAAGTTGATCTCTGAAATCACCCGCGCCGAGTGAATCACCTTATCGATTGCCAGCGCTGCCAGACCACTTACAGGGTTAACCATCCATGCCACAATCACTGGAATACTCGACGTCACCTGCGGTGCAACCGCTAGGTCGTAATCAATTTCAAAGGTGTTTAAGTTTGTATGACCTTTGATCGTCAAATCGGCAGGCACACCATCAAGCTTGGTATCTTGGGTGTAAGCTATGCCCTTTTCTAGCTGCATGGTGCCTTGCATACTGTTATAGAAAAAACCTTTCGAGAATACATCTCTAAAATCCAGTTTCAGCTTACGCACTAACGAATCTAAACTCAGCAAAGAGAATACTCGCGCACCACCATCACTGATCTCAGCAAGGTGCCCTTCACCTAAACGCCAATCTAATTCACCAGCTAAACTTGGTACATCAAAGCTATAAGGTGCGCCTTGCCATGCAAGATCAAACTTAATATTGGCATCTGAATCTTTGACTGTGGTGGTGATATCAAACTCATCAAATAACTCGCCAATATCGTCACTTTGTAAGTTACCACTAAAGCGTGTTTGCCCATCAGCAAATTGTCCTTTACCACGTAATACGTGGTCGCCTTTGTCGATGACCAGCTCAGTAAACAATAGTTTATCGTTCTCCCCAACTAAGCTGCTTTTAATTTTATCGAGCTGATACTCAGCCACTTTACAATCTTCACAGTTAAACTCGATGGCTGGGACTCGGGTTAACCAGCTTAAATCTTCTGGTTCTGAGTCTTGCTCTGTTTGCTCTGCGACTTCGTTAAAATTAATACGCAGGTAGTCAGTAAAAATTTGAATTGGTCTGCGTGTCTCACCTGTTGGAATAAGTGCATCGGCACGTAATTCTTTAGCATTTAGCTTTAGCTCTAAATCTGATTGCTTTGGTGCTAAGCGAAATTCAAAATCATTAAAGTCGATATTGTGTAGTGCCAGTTTATTAAATTTACCCGTTACGTTATTGAAAGCAGGCATCACACTTGGTGCATCTGACTTAACTTTGGTAAGCGCAATAATTTGATCAATTAAGCCAAACCAAGGCACTATTTCGGTTTCTGGTAAATCGATTGATACCGCAAAACCTTCACGATTAAGCCCTAAATCTTGTGCACCTAAAATTAAATGGGCATTACTAAATTTCTTTTCGCCGTTATCTAAGATCGCATTAAAGAATAACTGCTCATCAACATTAGCGGTGATCAAGTTAGAAATACGGTCGCCCTGTACCACTGCAGTTAATGGCCATTTCTGCTCTGCGCTTTTGTTATAAGGTGCAGGCAGCTTGCTGGTCACACCGATTAAATTACCACTCACATCGGCGCGGTAATTAAAGTCATTCGGTAAAAAGTTAAGCGACACATTAATATCAACATCACTTTGACCGCTTAAGTAACCGGCCAGTAAACCATGAGCTTGTTCAATTAAAGGCTCAGCTTCAAGGCCCAGCTTTACCGCAATTTCGGCGCGATAGGTGTCAGCCACATTTTCACTGTTGTAGTTGGCTGTAAGTGGCATGCCCATCCAATCTGCTTTGGCATTTTTTAAGTCGATTTTATCGTTATTAAACTTAACAATACCGGTCATGTGGTTGAGCGTGATCCCAGGTTGTGCAAGGTAAACTGGAATATTAGCCAATTCAACTTCACCAATCGCATCAACATGACCCGAACGTAAATTAACTAACAGCTCAATATCGGCAGTCGCTTCGCCTTGCGGTTGCACAACTTCAAAAACACTCGCCAAAGGCTTGGCAAGCGGAGTGGCCGTAAAAAATGGATTAAGCTTATCGCCATGAGCACGTTTATTAATGGCAACTTTTAGGATATCTGCATTCATTAAATCAGCAATACTGACATGAACACTCTCCCCCAAAGCGAGGTTAACCAGCTTGCCCGACTTGCTATAGATATCCATGCGCTCATTTTCGAAATGTAAAATGACGTTGGCATCTTCAACTTCTGGCCAGCTTGGTGAAAACTTATATTTAGCGTTTTCAACATTCGCTAACACTTCAAATTGACCTTGCTGCTCTTTAAACGGGAACCCTTTAAATGGCCCCGAGAACAGCACTTGAGCTTTATTAACTTCACCGCCCTTAATTGCACCATTTAGGTAATTAACTAGCTTTTCGCTCATTACAGGTAACGGGAAATAATGCCCAGCGACTTTGGCATCAGGGGCATAGGCTTCGGCATATAAATCTAACCGCGGTTCATCGGTCAGGCTTAGCATCATCTCTGCAGCCACAGTAACTTCGTCGTTATCAAGCCAGATATTATTGCTACTAATGCGCCAGCCATCATCGTAATGGTGAAGGTCGAGTTCTACATTTAATTGATTGTAGGCAATATCTTGGCTAAAGCTGCCGTTCGTTAGCAGTTGATTGTTCTCGCCATATAGCTGAATTCGCCCAGCTGATTGATTAATTAAGCCATCAACACGAATCGCCTGACCGCCAGGAATGCCCTGCAGTGACAGCCAATTAATTTGTTCTCCCTGAAACCAAAGTTGCCAGTTATCTTGCTGACCCAACTCAAGATAGGCATCACTTAACTGACCATTGGGTTGACGGGCTAAAAACGGGGCAAGTACTTCAAAGTTACTTAACTGCGATAACTTTGCCAGCAATGCAAAATCAAATTGCTTTAACCAAATTTGGCTTTTATCGCCAAGTTGAGCTTCAAACTGTAAGGTTGGCCATTGTTTTAAGTCACTTTCAAAGGTGAGTCCGGTGCTTTTTAAGCGCCAGCCATTTTGCTTTGGAAATAAATGAAAACCACCTTCACTTAAACTAATTTGGTGCGCTTCTTGGTTTTGTTGCCAGTTAATGAAACTCGGTAGCCACTGCACTTTTACATCGCTGATCAGGCCTTTTTCAAGACTAAACCAGGTTTGTAAATTGATGTCTGAAGTAAGTTGCTGCTTGTCGGTATTAATATATTGCGCCAGCCACTTAGATACATCAACGTTAGCTGCTTGCACATAGATATCGCCAGCCATGGTTTCAAGAGTCGAACCATTCAGCGCCATGCGAGCGTCAAAACTACCAACCGAAATTCCTGGTAACGCTAATGTGCCCGAGCCTTGATGTTGCTCTGGGGTATTTTGCCAGACAATGTTTTCGAGGATCAGCTTGCGCTCTTTACCATCATTAAGGGTAAAATTAAGGCTACTGTCTTGCACCGCAAAGTGACCCGTTTCACCAAGGAATAAGCCTTCAATTAGTTCTTTTTGCTCAAAGTTGCTGGTTTGCTGGTTATTCCCCAAATCAAGCATAGTGGGTAAATCAACATCAGCATGAAAACCATTGATCACAAAGTAGTTCGATTTAAGCTGACGAGTTTTTACTGACTCCCATAAGTTAACTTCAAGGCTCGCTTTATCAATGGTGAGGGCTATCGGTGAGGTTTGGTTATCTTCAAAGGAAATATCTTCGATGACTAAGGCAGGGCCTTGGCCATGCCAACTGGCTGAGATTGAACCAATTGCTAAATTTACATCAAAGCGTTCATACAAAAACGCTTCAATGTCATCTTTATAATCATTTGCGTATGGCAGTGAATACTTTACCACAGAGACAATAACGGCCAGCAGTACGAGAGTAATAGCAAATACTTGCCATAACTTACGTAAACAATAAAAGCAGACCGTTTTTGCCTTCATTACATCATTACCACATCAAACTGTTCTTGGTTATATAAACTCTCTGTTTGAATACTGACTTGCTTACCGATAAATAGTTCCAGCTCAGCAAGGTTGTGATACTCATCGTTGATCAATGCTTCGCTTACCGAAGGAGCTGCGTAAACCATAAACTTATCAGCTGCATAAGCACGGTTTACCCTAACGATTTCACGCAAGATTTCGTAGCAAACCGTTTCTACAGTTTTTTGCGAGCCGCGCCCTGAACACGCAGGACACACATCACAAAGAATGTGCTCTAAGCTTTCGCGGGTCCGTTTGCGGGTCATCTCTACTAAGCCTAGTGCAGATAAGCCGTTTATGTTTGCTTTTGCACGATCTTTTGCAAGCGCAGACTCAAGTGAATGCAAGACTCGACGTTTATGCTCATCACTAACCATATCGATAAAGTCGATGATAATGATGCCGCCTAAATTACGTAAACGTAGCTGACGAGCAATTGCTGAGGTCGCTTCGATATTAGTATTAAAAATGGTTTCTTCGAGGTTACGATGACCAACAAATGCCCCGGTATTTACATCAACGGTTGTCATCGCTTCGGTTTGGTCGATAATTAAATAACCACCCGATTTAAGCTCAACTTTACGATGTAGCGCTTTTTGGATCTCGGTTTCAACATCGAATAAATCGAAAATAGGTCGCTCACCCGGGTAGTATTCTAATGCTCCCGATAACAGCGGCACAAATTCTTCAGTAAACTCTTTAAGCTCTTGATAGGTTAGTTTTGAGTCAACACGAATACGCTCCATGTCTTCACCTACGTAGTCACGTAGAGTACGAAACGCCAGTGTTAAGTCTTCATGCAAGATGCTTTCTTTGCTGGTTTTTTTGCGCTTAGTGACGATTTTTTGCCACAGTTTTTTTAAGAATTCCGCATCGTGACGTAGTTCAGCTTCCGACGCCCCTTCTGCTGCAGTACGAACAATAAAGCTGCCGTCATCATCACCATATTCGGCAACAATTTTCTTTAAGCGCGAACGTTCTTCTTCGGTTTCAATGCGCTGGCTTACACCTACGTGTGTTGCATCTGGCATAAACACTAAATAACGAGAAGGAATAGTGATATCGGTTGTTAAGCGCGCGCCCTTGGTTCCTAGCGGGTCTTTAACCACTTGCACCATGATATGTTGGCCTTGGCGCACAAGCTCACGAATATCTTGTACTTTTTTGATTGGCTGCTCATCAACGCCTTCTACAATTGAGGCACTGTTTACAATGTCTGATGCATGTAAAAAGGCAGCTTTCTCTAAGCCAATATCGACAAACGCAGCCTGCATACCCGGTAGTACGCGACTGATTTTACCTAGGTAAATATTGCCCACGATCCCAAGGTTGCCAATTCGCTCTAGTTGGATTTCTTGCAGTACGCCATTTTCGATTAGCGCAACGCGACTTTCGCTCGGTGTAACGTTGATCAGTAATTCGGTGCTCATGTTACCCTCTTAAAAATTCGTTTAATAACTGCTCTGTCTCATATAAAGGTAAGCCGACAACCGCAAAATAGCTACCCGAAAGGTGACTAACAAAGCGACCACCTAAGCCTTGAATGCCATAACCACCGGCTTTATCTTGCGGCTCTCCACTATGCCAGTAAGCATCAATTTCAGCATCGCTGAGCGGTTTAAATGTAACATCGGTGACAACAAGGCAGCTTTTTACTTGCTCACTATCAGCAATTGCCACAGCCGTCATCACTTGATGAGTACGGCCAGATAAGCGCTTCATGGTGGCGGTAAAATCAGCTTGGTCTAGCGGCTTACCGAGTGCGGTATCATCAATGACAACCACGGTATCGCTGCCAAGTACTGGGCGGTCAGTGTAACCCATAGCAACGCCCGATTGCGCCTTGAGTCTAGCAAGACGCTCTACATAGTCACGCGGGGCTTCGTTTGGGAATTGGCTTTCATCAGCATCAACGCTAAATTGAGAAAACTCAACGCCAAGTTGGCTGAGCAACTCTTTTCGGCGCGGTGATGCAGACGCCAAATAAATTGCGGTTTGCATTATCTAATCCTGAAATGACGGCGATATTTACGCAAAATTAAGAATATCCACCACCAACAAAGCATGCCGGTTAGTACTGGCCACATATAATGCGGGCTAAAGTAAACGCCCATTAAAAAGTGGTTAAGCCAAAACTGCATGAGGTGGTAAAGCGTTAAAAACAAAGCAATTAAAATGCTTTGCTGCCATAAAGAAAAGTTTCTAATTTTTTGGAAGTTACTCGCAGTGATAAATATACACACAGAGTAAGTCAGTGAATTCACACCGAGTGGCGAGCCTGATGCAAGGTCCATTAATAAACCAACCACCCAAGCTGTGCCAATATTTAAACGGTGTGGCACCGCTAACGACCAATACATTAATACCATTAACACCCAGTCTGGGCGGTATGGTTCAAACGAAATCGGTAACGGCATTAATGCCATTACCAATGCAAAGAAGATACTGATAGCAATCAGCAAAAAGTGACGACTATTCATTGCTGATGCTCTCCTGCTGATTACGCCACAGCACAACCAATAAGCGAATACGGTCAAGTTGCGCAATTGGCTCAGCATAAACCTGTGCAAAAGGACGCCCTTCATCACGGTTAATTTCGGTCACTACTGCAACCGGATAACCTTCTGGGAAAGTGCCACCTAGGCCAGACGTAACCAAGATATCGCCAATGCGAACATCAAGGCTATGTGGTACATGCGAAAGTTTTACCACGTTGATTTTGCCAATCCCCTCAACCACGGTACGTACATCGTTACGTAAAATACGCACAGGTGTGGCATGGGTTGTATCTGTCATCAGTAGTACGCGCGAGGTAGTTGAACCCACTTGAGTGATTTGCCCTACTACACCCATTTCGTCAATCACAGCTTGGCCTTCGCTTAGGCCATCCGTTGTACCACGGTTAATAACCACTTGGTGGCTATACGGGTTTGAGTGAACAGAGAGCACTTGTGCAATAATTTTACGATTTGATTGTTTAGCCGATGAACCGAGTAAAGCGCGTAATTTATCGTTTTCACGAGATAAGAATGACAGTTGTTGTAGTTGTTCGCTTTGTAATAACTGCTTCTTTTTTAACGCTTCGTTTTCGGTTAATAGCTGTTCGCGGGTATGCAGATTCTTCGCGCCAATACTAAATAGCTCATAGGGCAAGTTGGCAAGGTAAATAAGTGGGCTAACTAAAGTGTTTAGGCTGGTGCGGATTGTTGTACCACCTTGAGTGTAGCGATCGCCCACGATCAGCACGACACTCAAAAGCACTGCGACAAAAAGTCGCAGTTGCAAAGAGATGGTACGACCAAAAAGTAACTTCATTAGTCGTAACTAAATACGTCACCACCGTGCATATCAATCATTTCTAGTGCCTTACCGCCGCCACGTGCAACACAGGTTAAAGGATCATCAGCAACCACAACTGGAATACCGGTTTCTTCCATTAATAAACGGTCTAGGTCTTTTAATAATGCACCACCACCGGTTAATACCATACCGTGTGCAGAGATATCAGAAGCAAGCTCTGGTGGAGATTGCTCTAATGCAACCATTACCGCGCTCACAATACCCATTAATGGCTCTTGCAGTGCTTCTAAGATTTCGTGTGAGTTAAGTGTGAATGAACGCGGTACACCTTCAGCAAGGTTACGACCACGTACTTCAATTTCAATAGGCTCGTCTGTTTTGAAAGCTGAACCGATTTGGTGCTTGATGTTTTCAGCTGTCGCTTCACCAATTAAGCTACCGAAGTTACGACGTACATAGTTGATGATAGCTTCATCAAATTTGTCACCACCAATGCGTACAGATGAAGAGTAAACCACACCATTTAATGAAATAATGGCAACTTCAGTTGTACCACCACCGATATCAACAACCATTGAACCGGTTGCTTCAGACACTGGTAAGCCAGCACCGATAGCCGCTGCCATTGGCTCTTCGATTAGATATACTTCACGAGCACCGGCACCCATTGCAGACTCACGAATAGCACGCTTTTCTACTTGCGTTGCACCACAAGGCACACAAATAAGAACACGTGGGCTTGGGCGCATAAAGTTGTTGTTATGCACTTGCTTGATGAAGTGTTGCAGCATTTTTTCAGTAACGTAGAAATCAGCAATAACGCCGTCTTTCATTGGACGAATTGCTTTAATGTTACCCGGAGTACGACCTAACATTTGCTTAGCTTCGGTACCTACAGATGCTACGCTCTTAGGGCCACCAGCACGCTCTTGACGAATAGCAACAACTGAAGGTTCGTTTAATACGATACCTTCTTCTTTTACATAAATTAGGGTATTGGCTGTACCCAAGTCGATCGATAGATCGTTTGAAAAAATACCACGGAGTTTTTTAAACATGAGGCTGGATGAC
The DNA here is from genome assembly GCF_004208935.1 of Pseudoalteromonas sp. CO109Y. Classification (NCBI taxonomy): domain Bacteria; kingdom Pseudomonadati; phylum Pseudomonadota; class Gammaproteobacteria; order Alteromonadales; family Pseudoalteromonadaceae; genus Pseudoalteromonas; species Pseudoalteromonas sp. CO109Y. The sequence continues at coordinate 63,877 of NZ_SGPD01000037.1, read as the reverse complement.
CTTTGAAAATTCGTTCTTATACTAGCTGCTCTCACTCTATCATGCTAATCATGAAAAAGCGCAACTGCTTTAATTAAAATGCTAAAAAAGGAAGCATCCATTACTTCCTTTTTAAATTCTTATCGTTCGCGTACTAAACGGAAACCGATATAGTTTGCACGAAAATCTGGCGCTAAGATTAAGCGCGTTGATACGCGTGCTAGGCTAGGAGCAAAATTCCATGCACCGCCTCGAACAGCCACATCAGACTGTCCTGACTTTTTGTTTGTCCATTCCCACACATTACCTACTGTATCGTATAGGCCAAATGCGTTAGGAGAAAACGACCCTGTTGGTGCAGCGCTCTTGTTTGACCATTCGCTACCACACCAGCCACAGTTCGCTAAATTTTTACCAATTTCGTTACCCCAAGGGTATTCAGTTTCTTTACCTGCACGTGCAGCGTATTCCCACTCAACCTCATTTGGTAAACGAAACAGCTGGCCTGTTTGACCCGATAACCAATCAGCATACGCTTTGGCATCGTTGTAAGTTAAACACACCGCCGGAAAATCACTTTCTTGATCAAAGCCTGGGTTGCGCCAGTTTAAGGTTGCTTCCCACACTGGTTCGCCATTTAAGTAATACGCACAGCCGCGATCTTTCTCTGCTTCTGTTTTATAGCCGGTATTCGCAACGAATTGCTCATACTCACCAACGCTTACTTCTTTGCTTTGCATCGCAAATGAGTTAGCAATGGTTTTTTCTACCACTGGGCGCTCATTCGCTAACCCATTGCCGTTAATGTCACCCATCTTAAATTTACCAGCGGGAATAACTACAATGCTGGCAGAACTGGTTTTATTAACAATACTTGCAACAGGTGCTGTTACAGGTTGCTCTGGTGCTGCAGTCACTTCAGCAACAACAGGCTCTGGCACTTTAACTAGGTTTGCATTAATGGTTTGTGCTTTACGCAGATCAATTCGCGCTTTATAGCTTTTGTAGCCACGTTTGCGAATTTCAATATCATGAAAACCTTTTGGTAATGATGTCGTTAACCTAGTTGCACCATAGCTAACACCATCAATAAACACTTCGTCGTCATAAACATTTGAACGCAGTGTTAATTCAACCATTTTAGATTTTTTTAGATCAGGTAATGGTTCAACCTTTATTGGCTTTTTTACAGAATAATCGCTTACTGGTTGCTCACTCATACGTGAAACCGATACCACCTGCCCATTATCCTGAGAGTCACTGAATGTTAACTGACTATCTGAGTACGTAGTGCCGTAGCTTGGCTGAAAGTTACCAGCCAGTGGCGTGCCATAGTCAGCACAAAAACGATTATCTAAGTTAAGTAAGCTACATAAACGGCTGCTGTTTACATCACCGCGCATCGTCACACTTAAGTTAACGTTGTAGTTACCTTGACCACTGAACGCGCTGTTCACGACATGGCTACTTAAAATCTTAACTTGTGCACCGGCAAGGTTACGTTTTGGCTCAACTAAACGCTCTTCAGTTAAGTTAGCAAAAATCTGGTCTACAAAACGTTTAGTTGCTTTTTGTAAGCCCATTTGTTGGCCACGTTGTTCACAGGCAGCAAGTGTTTCGGTGCGCTTACAGTTAATCGTGTGATTAACCTCTAATGTGCCTTCACGAGTGAATTCGTTACGTAAACGCTCAACACGTGCCGTTGCTAACTGCTCTTTTAAACTTTCTAAGGTGTTTAACTGGGTGTGCTTTGATACACGAATTTGCTCAATGTCTTTTCTATGTGAAGCAATTGCCGCCAATTGCATCGAAATATCATCTTTGTTTTGTTTGTGATCAACCACAGCTTTTTGATAGCGCGACTGCGCATTGCTGATATCAAGAGTTGGGTCATCAATAAGTCGGCGGTACATCTCGTTCATTGCATCTAGCGCTTGGTTTTTTTCTTTATCTAGCTCAGTTGAGCGGGCGCGCAATAATTCGAGTTGTTTTTGTAACTGACTTTCTTCTTTTAGGTGTTTTTCGAGGATTAAGGTCGAGTTATCGTATTCGGCTTGTTTTTTACTGATCTCTGATTCAATGCCAGTTACCGTAGCAGTATCTTGTGCAAATGCACTAGTTGCTAGCAAACTAACTGAAATTAACAGAGATAAAGGAGCAATTCGCATATATTCCATTCCCAAAAAGCGGCAATTATTTGGTCATTATTATTTTTTATAATTAAACTCTTATGCTATGTACTTGCAAGGCAAAACACAAGCTTTGTTCAATTATTATCTGAGTTTACATCTATTACCTTAGTTGATGCCAGTAAATAACAAAATCATTTTGGTTTAATTGACTAATTTCTATCTGTAAGACGACTTTGCTACAATTAGACGTGTTTTTTTATGAAAATTAATGCCGTGAATAGCTCTTTTGAATCACCAGTACAAACAATTCATCACCCCTTATTAGCTGCACGTAAAATTCAGCTAAGCATCAAGCGAGATGATCTTATTCATCCGCAAATTAGTGGCAACAAATGGCGTAAGCTAAAGTTTAACCTTGATGTTATGCAACAACAGGGCAAGTCTGAACTACTCACTTTCGGTGGTGCGTTTTCAAATCATATTCATGCCACGGCAACTGCGGGTAAGTTATTTGGCTTTAAAACCCACGGTATTATTCGCGGCCCAGAGCTAGACGAAGCAAATCCAACACTCAACTACGCAAAGCAATGTGGTATGAGCTTACACCCAGTAAATCGAATTACTTACCGCTTAAGGCACGACCAAACGTATTTAGCGCAGTTACAAGCGAAATTCCCCAATGCTTACATATTGCCAGAAGGCGGTACTAACGCTGCTGCGCTTTTAGGCTGCAAAGAATTAGCGCAAAGCTTACCAAGTTGTGATGTGATAGCTTGCCCAACCGGTAGTGGCGGCACATTAGCAGGGTTAATTGAAGGCGCACCGCAGCATACAAAGCTGTTAGGTGTCGCAGTGTTAAAGCAAGCGGACTATTTAATTGAAGAAATTAAGCTACTCAGCAATAAAGCTAAACAACAACAAAACTGGCAACTGTTATGTGATTTTCATGATGGCGGCTACGGAAAATTTAGCGATGACTTATGGCAATTTTGCCAAACCTTCAGTGAGCAGCACGTAATCCCGCTTGAGCCAATCTACAGCGGCAAAATGCTCTATGCCGTTTGGCAATTAATAGAGCAAGGTTACTTTAGTAAAGGAACGCATATCATTGCAGTGCACACTGGTGGGCTACAAGGTTTAGACGGCCTTAAGTACCGAGGGCTAATTGACTAGCTGTAAGGTGTAATATCCGCCAGTTTTTGCAATGGCTCAGCAAAGTAAAAGCCTTGAGCCGCAATGATCCCTAGGTTTTTTAAGGTCGCAAGTTCGTTCTGTGTTTCTACTCCAACCGCATAAACAGGAAAGTTTAGCTCAGTACCCTTAGAAATTATTTGCTTTACAATTTTTTGCTGTTGGGTGTTGGTATCTATATTGTGTATCAGTTCAAATGCTAACTTAATACTGCATACATTTTTGATATTTCTATAAGTTGCTATATGTTCTGCGCTACGCACGTTATCAATAACAATACCAGCAGACAGTTTCTCTAAACATTCAAACTGTTCACTGAGCTTTTTATGCTGTTTTAGATAATCGTCTTCGCTTAGTTCAAATTGCAATTTGTCTGCGCTATTAAACCCTTCCATTTGCTGTTTAAACCACAGCCAAAACTCGTCATTAAACCAGTTCATTGCGTGTAAGTTTATACTCACCGTTAATGAGCCCGTTTCGTTCAGCAGCATTTTCTTCACTTGAGAAATCACAGTTTGGTCCAATAACAAGACATCTTTTTTACTACTCATGTGAGGAATAAAATGCCGAGCCGCAAGCAAGCCTAAACTCTTGTGGCGAATACGGATCAACGCCTCATGCTGTAAAATATCGCCTGTTTGTAAGTCGAACAGAGGCTGAAAAAACAACATAAAATGTTTTTTCTTTATGTACTCAAATAGGTGTTCTTTACTATCAGCAAGCATGCTGGACTGCGTATGACCAAAGGGTAAGCGATGAATGTGCTGCCAAGCACTTTGTTTCGCCAGCGCTAATGCTGATTTAGTAAGCTGATAAACCACGGCCTGATCAGCCCCTGTGCGGTAATTACACACACCAATTTTTATATCAGCACGAGACAAGTCACTACGATAATTTAAACAAGCTTGATATATAACCTGATGTAATCGTTTAGTGTATTTATCAACTTCGGTGGCAGGCACACTGTTTAAGGTCACAGCAATACCACCCGATGGCAATAATTTCACAGAGCGATTTACAAGTTCACCAAATCCTTTTGCAATGACTAACTTAAAATAATTATCAACGTCGAGGTTAGCAGGGAAAGGATTCTTCCAAAAGAATAGCGCAAACAAATGGTTATAGTTTGTTGGCACACCATACAAAATATTTAAATCCTGATGACCTAATGGTTTAGGTGATGCAACTTTTTTGGCTGTAACCTGGGTGTTTAATTGTTCAAATGGTTTGCTCAGCGGTTTTTCTGTTATTGCTAATTGCTTGAACATTTTTTTCCACCAGCGGAAGCCCCAATACCCAGTGCCAAGCAATATTAAATTTAGGAAAATAAATAAGTGACTTTCGACCAACCAAGAAGGCCAATGAAATAAACGCAAATTAACCGTTTTATAGCTAAACACCTCTTGCTCTAAGTCGATAAAGTTTGCAAAGTTATGTGGTACATCACTAGCGCTCATTGCAAAGCCTTGGCTTTTAACTAAGGTAGCAATAATATCTTGCGAGGCAATCGGGTCGAGGTTTAATTCATACACTTGTTTGGCAAGCTCTGTACCGGTGCGATGAACTTTGTCGTGCAACACATCACTTAAGAAAATATTAAAAACAACTAATAGCAAAAAAGCGGCCGCCACATAGATGGCCACCGGTTGCCTTATTTGTGAAGCTAAGTCTCGTTTCATTTCACAGGTTAGTTGCTTAAACATATACAAAGTGTTGTTCAAGAACCCTATAAATACAAGGCTGCAGGGCGATTTAAAGCAATATCAGAAATATCCTAGAACCAGCGCTGTCAAAAGTTTTGTAATTTTAAACACCTAGCAAAAACAGTTAATGAGAATTATTTTGTAACCGACAAACTGCTACTTAAAGAGTAGTAAGAAAGTTTGCAGTGCTAAAGCTTCTCCAAATCAACGCAGTTGCTAATCAACTTTAAACACATTTAGGGCATCGGATGTTCTTTGCTGTGCATTTTCTAAATCTGTAATTAACTTCTCAAGTAACGCTAACTCGTTTTGAACATCATGCATGTTTGAAGTGATATTTTGACTTGCTTTGCTCGCTTCTTCAGCAAGCTGACTTTGCGATTCAATTGCATCGGATACCGTATTTGTTTGACTGCTCACATCAGCAATATTCGCTGTTAAGGTATCTATATTCGATAACGCTTGTTCACTGTTATCACTAACCATTTGCGTTGAGTCAGTGGTATTTTCCATATACACCTGCAACTGCTGAACCTGCTGTTTTATATCATCTAGTACTGAAGATATTTCAGATGTAGAGTCTTGGCTACGTGTAGCTAAACCACGAACCTCATCGGCTACAACAGCAAAGCCACGGCCTTGCTCCCCTGCCCGAGCAGCTTCTATTGCCGCATTCAATGCAAGTAAATTAGTTTGCTCTGCAATGCTCGAAATCGTATCGAGTACAGATTGAATACTGTTTGTTTTAGCACTTAGGGCATCTGATTGTTCATGGGCTTGCTGTATTAACTCTGACAACGAGCTAATACTTGCTTTATTCCTACCAATAATTTGTTTAGTACTTGCAGATAGATCATTCGCCTTTATCGTATTTTTAGAGCTCTCTTCTGCAGATACTGCTATTTGCTCTATCTGGCTATATAGCCTAGTGAAGTTGTCATGCAATGTTGCGGTCGTTGAATTAATATTTTCAACACGCTCAGATAGCTCTTTAGCAAATGTGATCAATGATTGAACACTGGATTCGCTGGTGTTATTTGCTTGCTGAACTTGCCTAATTAAATCGGTAAGCGCATCGACGAGCTCATCAACGCTTCTGGAGATTGCACCAATTTCATCACTCGAATCATCGTTAATTCTCACCGCTAAATCATGGCTGGTAGCAATAGTGCTAATCACATCTCTAACCCTAGTTACTTTTCTCGCCAGCGACTTAATAACGAATAACCCAAAAGCAAAGAACAAACCAATAAGAATAATGGCAAAGCCACTAGTGGCATAAACCTTAGTATTTGCACTACTACGACTTTGCTCAATCAGCGACTCTAAAGCTTGCTGCTTATTTAGAATATGCTTACGGACCTTACCTATCAACTCAGTGGAGTGAGCAAACCAATCTGATGGTGTTGGGTAGTTTAAAGATAACTCACCACTTTCTTGATTAAGCTTTTCAACAATGTTTTTTACATCTTGATAAGTTTGCGAGTTGGTCAATTCTGCTAGCCATTTTTTATCAGCTTCATCTGTAAGTGTTAAAGAAAGCAAAAACAAGGTTTCTTCAATATTGTGAAAATAGCTACTGACTAAGACTTGATTACTCTCAGAAATAGACTTGGAAGATAAGACACCATTCACTTTACCTCGCACTTGCCCAAGCCTCTCCTTCAATAAAGACATTTCGACTATCGCAAGACCAGAGGCGATTGCCTCACTTTGTTTGACCTGTGAGACTCGTCTGTTGGCAACATCGAGCATAAACTTGTTTGAATCAGAATAGACCACAAACGCTTGTTTACCTTGCTTCTTGTCGACACTTTCTCTCAGCTCAGTGATTTTCTTATGTTTTGCTAATACCGCATTGAATAGTGTTGATGAAACCTTATGCTGCTGAGTGTAACGGGCAAATTTATCAAATGCTTTATCGACCACTACACGCTGCTGTGCAACACGCTCTTTATTTTGACTATAACCAGAGCCAATTAGGCCTGCCGTTAAGCCTCTTTCAACAGCCGTTTCGTGAGCTATCTCATCAATCATTAAAGCTTCACGTATATATACAGCATCTTTCTCAACTGTGCTTTTTCTAACAAGCGACTCATTGATAACAGTATAAGACGCTGCAAACATCACAACCAAAGCAAAAGCGATAACCGCTGCAAGCGCCTGTTGAAAACTAATCTTCCTTAAAAGCTGCATAGTTAATAATAAAGTTGTGGAATTAAGGTTCTATAAACTTAGACCAGGTTTTGAATATAGCCAATTCGGCCTATCAAATTGCTTTTATACCAATCCGCTTAATTAAGTAGTCTATTTTGAGGCAATAAAACCTCGTTGATAACAAGGCAAAAACTTCGTTATTTAGTTGTTCTAAATGAGAAATTTTTAACGCAGTTAGCGACAGGTTTAATCCCTCAAAATGATTAAGTATTATTGCGGGTTGGTATTAGGTTAAGCATTAACTCTCGCACATAAAAAAGCCCCGCTTATGCGGGGCTTCTTAAAAACTAATTACATAGTTTTGCTATATCAGCAATTAGAACGGAATATCGTCATCAAAGTCGATTGGTGGTTCCATTGGGTTTGATGCGCCGCCTTGTGGTGCATTTTGTGGTTTAGGAGCAAAACCGCCTTGTTGAGGTGCGCTGCTTTGCTGCTGACCATAACCGCCACCATATTGGTTATTACTTTGTTGTTGTGGTGCAGATTGCTGTTGTGGACGCTGTTGCTGCTGTGCTGGCGCAGACTGTTGCTGTGGAGCATAGCTATTATTACTTTGTGATTGCTGTGCACCACCGCCGTAACCGCCACCTTGTTGTTGACCACCTTGGTAACCGCCTTGTGATTGACCACCTTGATAGCCACCACCTTGCTGCTCACCACGACCGCCTAACATTTGCATTTGACCGCCCATGTCTACCACGATTTCTGTGGTGTATTTTTCTTGGCCTGATTGATCAGTCCATTTACGCGTTTGTAAACGACCTTCAATGTATACTTGTGAACCTTTACGAAGATACTCACCAGCAACTTCTGCTAGTTTGCCAAATAACACAACACGGTGCCATTCAGTACGCTCTTGCATTTGCCCTGTGTTTTTATCTTTCCAGCTATCTGTCGTAGCAATGCTGATATTCGCTACGCCATTGCCATTAGGCATATAACGTACTTCTGGATCTTGGCCTAAATTACCAACCAAGATAACTTTGTTCACACCGCGTGCCATGGAACTTCTCCTATAAAACGTTAGATTAAACCAGCCACTTTGCGTGCTTGGTCTAGGTCAAATTCTTTATCATTAATCTTTAAATAGCTGCGATTTTCATCACAGACAACCGTTGCTTCAATTACGCCCGGTAAAGCAACAAGACGAGAAGCAAGCGCTTGTGCCTGCTGCTCTGAACTTAATTCAGTCATTAAGCTAATTATTTTACTTCTTGGTGGGACTTGCATATTCCAAGCAAGGATAAGCCATATTACCCCAACAAGTGCCGCCGCCGCAAACACTGCTTGCGCACTTAATGCTTGAGCAACGTAACCCCCTAATAAACCACCTAAAAAGGCACCAAAAAACTGCGTAGATGAAAATACTCCCATCGCAGAACCTTTCTGGTTTGCAGGGGCAATACGCGAAACAAGTGCAGGCATGGTTGCTTCTAAAAAGTTAAAAGCAATAAAGTAAACCAACATACAAATACCGATGCCAATCACCGAATCAACCCATAACGACATCGCGAGCATACTTAAAACAAGCAGCGCGATTGAGCCAATAAAGGCTTGTTTTTCTTTTTCTTTACGAATAGCCACAATCATCATTGGTGCCATCAAGAAAAACGCTAAAAACAGTACAGGGATATATAAATACCAATGGTGGTCTGCGACTAAGCCATCTTTTATCAGCTGGCCCGGTAAGGCTACAAATACGGTAGTTAATGTAAGATGAAGCAGCATCACACCAAAATCAAGGCGTGCTAATTGTGGATGTTTAATTAGTTGCTTAATATCATCAAGGGTAGCAAGTGTGTCACCTTTTGGCGCCTTATTGACAGCATTTGGCACTAAAAACAACACAATTAAAATACCTAAAATGGCCAGTCCTGCAGTAAGCCAAAATACTCCAGCAACTCCCCACGATGCAGCAACAATTGGCCCTAGTAGCATAGCAATGGCAAAGCTCATACCAATACACATACCAATAACGGCCATAACTTTCGGACGCTGTTCATCACGGCTTAAATCAGAAGCAAGCGCCAATAAGGCACTGGCAATTGCCCCCATGCCTTGTAGTGCACGCCCTAGCGTAACCATTTGCACAGACTCAGCGGTTGCCGCAATAACAGAGCCAAGTGCAAACACACAAAGGCCACCAATAATCACTTTTTTACGACCAATTTTATCAGACAACCAACCCATAGGAATTTGCAGCACGGCTTGCGTTAAACCATAAGCACCAATAGCAAAGCCAATCCAAAGCGGCGAAAACCCTTCTAATTGCTGACCATAAATCGCCAATACTGGCATCAGCATAAATAGGCCAAGCATACGGAATGCAAAGACGCTCGCCAACGAAACGGCAGCGCGTTTTTCTCGAGAGTTGAGTGAAGATGCTGTCATGAATTACTGATCTTGCTGTCTATTAAAATTTGAGCGTGGATTCTACCACAAGCGAAAACTAAATAATCACCTGTAAGTGATGATTTTTTCTTTGATCAAGGATTAATCTTATCGCGTATTATGAGATACTGAAAAAATAATTAGGTAATAAAACGAGATAGCATGGAAAACATTGAAGTCCGAGGCGCCCGTACGCACAATTTAAAAGACATCAGCCTAACCATTCCCCGTGATAAGCTGATAGTTATCACTGGCCTATCTGGTTCAGGGAAATCGTCTTTAGCGTTTGATACTTTGTATGCAGAAGGGCAACGTCGTTATGTTGAATCACTGTCAGCGTATGCAAGACAGTTCTTATCGCTAATGGAAAAACCCGATGTTGATCACATCGAAGGTTTATCGCCAGCTATCTCTATCGAACAAAAATCAACGTCACATAACCCGCGTTCAACGGTCGGTACTATTACCGAGATTTACGATTACCTTCGTTTATTATTTGCCCGTGTAGGTGAGCCACGCTGCCCTACTCACGACTTGCCACTTGCCGCACAAACTATCAGCCAAATGGTCGATACGGTTTTAGCTCTGCCAGAAGGTAGTAAGCTAATGCTATTAGCACCAGTGGTAAAAGATCGTAAAGGTGAGCACGTTAAGCTGCTTGAGCAACTCGCAAGCCAAGGTTTTATTCGCGCCCGTATCGATGGCGAAGTCTGTGACTTATCAGATCCACCGACCCTTGAGCTTCATAAAAAGCATACTATCGAGGTTGTGGTTGACCGCTTTAAAGTAAAAGATGGTCAGCAACAGCGTTTAGCTGAATCATTCGAAACGGCACTTGAGCTATCAAGTGGTATTGCCCATGTAGCGGCAATGGACGATTCACTCAGCGAAGACATGCTGTTTTCTGCTAATTTTGCCTGCCCAACGTGTGGCTATGCCATGAGTGAACTTGAGCCGCGTTTATTCTCGTTTAACAACCCTGCGGGTGCGTGTCAAAGCTGTGATGGTTTAGGTGTGCGTCAGTATTTTGATCCAAACCGTGTTGTGCAAAACCCTGAGCTAAGCTTATCGGGCGGTGCAATTAAAGGCTGGGACAAACGCAGCTTTTATTACTTCCAAATGCTGCAAGCAGTCGCAGAACATTATAAGTTTGACCTAGAAGTGCCTTTCCAAGAGCTTGGAAAAGATGCGCAAAAGGTGATTCTTGAAGGTTCTGGCAAGACTAAAATTGCCTTTAACTATCGTAACGACCGTGGCGATTTAATTACGCGTAACCATGAGTTTGAAGGCGTTTTAAATAATATGAATCGCCGCTACCGTGAAACCGAGTCAAACTCAGTTCGCGAAGAGCTTGCTAAATACCAAACAAGCCAAGCGTGTCCGAGCTGTCATGGCTCTCGATTACGCGAAGAAGCTCGTCACGTATTTATTGGCCAAACAAACCTGCCAGCTATCACCACAATGAGTATTGGTGAAAGCATGGCATTTTTTGATGGTTTGAATCTAACTGGTCAGCGCGCCCAAATTGCCGAAAAAATCCTCAAAGAAATTCGTGACCGTTTATCTTTCTTAATTAATGTAGGCCTTAATTATTTATCACTTGAGCGAAGTGCCGATACCCTGTCGGGTGGTGAAGCGCAGCGTATTCGTTTAGCGAGTCAAATCGGTGCAGGTCTTGTTGGTGTTATGTACGTATTGGATGAACCATCAATTGGTTTGCACCAACGCGATAACGACCGCCTACTAAAAACCCTTATTCACTTACGCGATTTAGGCAACACGGTCATTGTGGTTGAGCATGACGAAGATGCTATTCGCGCTGCGGATCATATTATCGATATCGGCCCGGGTGCCGGTGTTCATGGCGGCCATGTTATTGCACAAGGTACCCATGACGATATTCTAGCCAGTAAAGATTCAATCACGGGTCAGTACCTCTCTGGTGAGAAGAAAATTGAAGTGCCGGAGGCTCGCCATCAAACCAACGACAAATGGCTTGAGTTATTTGGTGCCACAGGTAACAACTTAAAGAACGTTGATTTACGCATTCCATTTGGCTTAATGACCTGTATCACCGGTGTGTCAGGCTCAGGTAAATCGACACTTATCAACGACACTTTATTTAAACTGGCTCATACCGAGTTAAATGGCGCAACGACCGCAGAAGCGGCACCGTATAAGTCAATCAAGGGTCTAGATCATTTTGATAAAGTGATTGATATTGACCAAAGCCCTATTGGCCGTACTCCGCGTTCAAATCCTGCAACTTACACCGGTATTTTTACCGGTATTCGTGAGCTATTTGCGGGTACTCAAGAAGCCCGTTCACGTGGCTATAAGGTCGGTCGTTTTAGCTTTAACGTTAAAGGTGGTCGCTGTGAGGCCTGCCAAGGTGATGGCGTGATCAAGGTAGAAATGCACTTTTTACCTGATGTATATGTACCTTGTGATGTATGTAAAGGTCAGCGCTACAACCGTGAAACCCTTGAAGTACAGTACAAAGGTAAAAACATTCACCAAGTACTCGAAATGACCGTAGAAGATGCCCGTGACTACTTTGATAAAATTCCGGCTATTGCACGTAAACTGCAAACCTTAATGGATGTAGGCTTGTCGTATATTCGCTTAGGTCAAGCTGCTACGACTCTCTCCGGTGGTGAAGCGCAGCGTGTGAAACTGGCTCGTGAACTTTCAAAACGCGATACCGGTAAAACCTTATATATCCTTGATGAACCAACTACGGGTTTACACTTTGCTGATATTCAGCAATTATTAGTAGTACTCCACCGCTTACGCGATCACGGTAATACCATTGTTGTTATTGAGCATAACCTTGATGTGATTAAAACTGCTGACTGGATTGTCGACTTAGGCCCAGAAGGTGGCTCTGGCGGTGGTGAAATTTTAATTTCTGGTACACCTGAAGACGTTGCCGAGTGTGAGCGTTCACACACAGGAAGGTACTTAAAACCACTACTATAAAAAGGATATTGCGTGCGTAGGTATTTAAAAATTGCAAAATGGCGCGCTAATAAACAGTTTCAACAACAGCAACGTAGCTGGCAGCCTCATAAAACGAGGCTGGTTGAACGATTACAAGCCATTTGGTTTAACTTAAGTACCGCACAAAAGCTCTATCTTTTAGCATTAAGCAGCCTGATTGTTCTGCAATCGGGCTGGTTAAGTGCCACCATCACCATTATTGCGCTTGTTATTGAATTTTGGCCCAAGTTTAACCAACTTTGGCACTCTCTTGCCGGCAAAGCACTGATTTTAATCTTCTATGCCAGTATCGCTAATTTTGTATTAGCTGGTGCGAGCGGCATAGTTAATGATGTGACTCATGTGTCTTCCAGTCATTTTAACTACACCCATAACTTTGCCACCCTTTTATATTTACCCCCTTGGGCAATGGGAATAACCTTAGGTACTTTATTGTTATTTCAACTTTTTTTACCCTTCTATATCTTTGTTTTATTGCTAATAAAGCCATTTGGCTCTGAGCGAGTTAAGTTTATTAGTCAAAGCTATTCACCACTGTTAACTGCCATCGTGCGCTTTGTTTTAGCGTCAGTGGTCTTTATTAACCTAATTTCGTTCCTTGATGATAAGCCACCTGAAGAAGTACTCGATAATATGGTTAGCACCTTTTTAGATAGCAAAGTTATTGCTAAAGAATCAGGTGAAGAGCAGCAAAAAGCAGTCGAACAACTCGGTGAAAAACTCGAACAACAACTTCCTGAAAGTACACAAAACTCAACCCCTAACCAAGACGTCAATATAGAAGGTGACAGTGAAACCGCCGAAAACCTTCGTCAGTTTCTAGATACCAAAGGTTACTTTGAGCGTAGCAAACGTTTAATTGCGATGTTTGCTTACAGCTTTGAAGCCGATAGCTATTCACGCTGTTTAAAAGCAGAAAACAGTAAAGCCGTTGAGCTGAATGATTACGAAATAGTGCAAGTAACCCCTGATCACCATGCTGAGTATGGCTATCGATTTGAAGTTATTGCTTGTGACTCGCCAGGCGTTACCCCTGTAGAAAAATAGCGCAGCAATCAATATTACTCGCTTGGCTTACTGCGTTTTTCTCTTATGAAATGAAATATCGAAAGCCCAATAAAACCAAAGCAAACTAAGGCGATTACTAAATTAGGTATAAAAATAAGTAACATAGTAGCATCATAGCCGATCTTTGCGAATGCAGCACAAAGGCTACCAATGATAAGTTCAGTTAAGATTATACCAATTCGCTTAATTAAGTGATCTATTTTGAGGCAAGAAAACCTCGTTGATAGCAAGGCAAAAATTTCGTTATTTAGTTGTTCTAAATCAGAAATTTTTAACGCAGATAGCGACAGGTTTAATCCCTCAAAATGATTAAGTATTATTGCGGATTGGTATTAGCTCCCATTCTAATGAGCTATTCGCAGGTACAGTTTTAGCCGCATAATGTTTTACTTTAAAACCCATATCAAAGCCTCCAAGCTCCTATTTGCTACATTCAAATTATCATCAATAGGCAAAAACACAAAAATAAAATGATTTAAAACCTTATTTCCTCTCATAAGAATTACACTTAAACTATTGAAAATATTTAAGTTAACATTTTAAAACCTTATATATAAATCGCTTAGAACTAGATAAGCGACTCAAGCAACTTTCCTCGCTATTGTAGTTTCCATCAACGGGCCACCAACCAACTTTGCTTCGCTGATAAAACTAATCAACCAATTAAGAGAATAAAGTTATGAGCAACTCAGCTTTAAAAATAGTGTCGATACTCGCAGTAAGCACGCTTGTTGTTACACTGCCAAACCCCTTATTTAATAGCCAAGATACTCAAAAATTAGAACAACATCTTGAGATATCTATCGAGGTTTCTATCGAGCAAATGAACAAAAAAGTTGACCATCAAATTGAGTTAAAACTCAACAAGTAATGCCCTGCTTGCCCAGAACATTGGGCAAGCTTTTTCAATTAACAGGCTAAAAGAATGAAACAACTAACTCAATTACTGCTCTCAACAATTGCTGCATCATGCTTGTTAACAACGAGTATTTGTAATGCAAAAAGTGCCGTTTGGCAGGTAAGTAAAGGTGATGAATTTATTTACATTGCCGGGTCAATTCATGTTTTACCGCCCAAGGAACTACCGCTACCGGCCGAATTTAATCAAGCATATAAACAAGCCGATACCCTAGTACTTGAAGCCGATATGCCAGCGCCAAGTAATAGCTCAGCACAACTTACTATGCTTAAAGCACTAAGCTACCAAACTGGTGAAACATTAAGTAGTAAGCTCTCTGCAACAGTAAAAAAACAATTAGAAGCACAGCTTACTCAATACGATATGCAACTTAGCGAACTCGACAGCTTTCGCCCTTTTATGGTGAGCTTGCTGATGATGTCGCTAGAACTACAAAAGCAACAGCTTTTCGGTGAAGGTGTTGATAGCTATTTCGCAAAGCGAGCCAAACAAGACAGCAAAGAATTAGCTTTCCTCGAAACCTTGGCATTTCAATTACACCTTTTTAAGCAATTAGGCAGCCAAGACGAAGATGCCTTTATTCAGTCACAGTTAGCTCAAGTATCAAGTTACCAAGCGCTTTACAGTGCAATGCTTGATGCATGGCGCAATGGCGATATGCACGCAATGAATGAGCTAACTATCATGCCATTAAAACAACATGATCCCCTCACCTACCAAATACTCATTAAGCAACGTAATTTGAATTGGCTTAATCATATTGAGGATTACTTTACTGATCAGCAAAAAGAGTTGGTACTTGTTGGCGCTGCTCATTTGGCCGGTGAAGATAGCCTATTAGCCTTGTTAGAAAGTAAAGGCTACGTGATTGCACAGTTGAGCGCTGATGAGGAGTAAAAAAATGGAAAAAACAGACAAAACCGCTGCCGCACTTATCTGCTTGTTTACTGTTTTAATTGTGCTGAGTTTTTAATAAAAAAATACCGCTTTATAGCGGTATTTTTATTTCAATAATTTGTGCAAGCTTACGGGCGAGGAATAAAACCTACCGCATCGTAGACTGCTTTTAATGTTTTTTCAGCGCGAATACTCGCCTTTTCAGCACCTGACTTCATAATGCTATCAAGTAGTGACTGATCTTCGCGAATTTCTTTAAAGCGCGCTTGGATTGGCTCAATCATATTAACGACCGCTGCTGCAGTGTCTTTTTTCAGGTGACCATACATTTTGTCTTCATATTCAGGCACTAAGTCTTCAATTGAGCGCTTAGTTGCGACTGATAATAAAGTAAGTAGGTTTGATACACCTGGTTTTTCTTCACGATCAAAGTAGATACGAGCTTGCTCGTCTGAATCGGTTACAGCTTTCTTCAGTTTCTTTTCAATCTTCTTCGGCTCATCTAATAACATGATGTAACCGTTTGGATTTTCATCTGATTTAGACATTTTCTTGAGCGGATCTTGTAAGCTCATTACACGCGCGCCAAACTCAGGAATGTAAGGCTCAGGTAATTTGAACACGTC
The DNA here is from genome assembly GCF_004208935.1 of Pseudoalteromonas sp. CO109Y. NCBI lineage: Bacteria > Pseudomonadati > Pseudomonadota > Gammaproteobacteria > Alteromonadales > Pseudoalteromonadaceae > Pseudoalteromonas > Pseudoalteromonas sp. CO109Y. The sequence continues at coordinate 47,748 of NZ_SGPD01000037.1, read as the reverse complement.
ACCGTATAGGTTGTTAAAACGTGTTGCGATATCACGTGTCAATTCAAGGTGTTGCTTTTGATCTTCACCCACTGGCACTTGATCTGCTTGGTATAACAAGATGTCTGCAGCTTGCAGTACAGGGTAAGAGAACAAGCCCACATTAACGTTATTCGCATGCTTAGAAGACTTATCTTTAAACTGCGTCATACGGTTAAGCTCACCCATTTGAGCGTAACAGTTTAAAACCCAACTAAGCTGTGCATGTTCTGGCACTTGAGATTGTACAAATAACGCCGCTTTTTCTGGGTCGATACCACATGCAGCATAAAGCGCAATACCGTCAAGCACGCGCGAGCGTAGCTGCTCAGGATCTTGGCGTACAGTAATGGCGTGTAAATCTACTAACATAAAGAAACTTTCGTGGTCTTCCTGTAGCTTAAGCCACTGGTTAATAGCGCCAACATAGTTGCCTATTGTCATACCACCGGTTGGCTGAATGCCACTTAACACTACTGGTTTACTCATGATGTTCCTTTATATTTTTACTAAACTAAAAAGACGAAATTAAAATGCACTTACCTTTGGGTAAGAACGGGTATTATATCTAAGAAATTCTCGCAGAGGTACTCTGGATTGAAATCAGCGAGGTTTTCACCTTGGTTATAGCCATAACTGAGTGCGACAACGTCAACCTTAGCAGCTTTTGCTGCCAAAATATCACTTTTTGAGTCGCCTACCATAACCGCTTTGGCTGGGCTGACATCTAATTGCTGACAAGCAAATAGTAAAGGCTCAGGTGATGGTTTCTTTGCCATATCATCACCACATACAATCAACTGAAAATGACTAGTCAGTGAAAGCTTATCAAGTAACTTTTCGGTAAAACGACGTGCCTTATTGGTGATCACCACTTTAGGAATACCAGCAAGTGCAGCAAGCCCAGTTTCTACATGTTGATAAAGCGCACTGTAGTCACCTACAACTTGGTCATAGTGCTGATAAAACAAATTAATTGCACGCTCAGTAAGGGCTTCATCTAAATGCTCACTGATTTGCATATCGCCACTTAAACCACGCTTTACAAGTGTTTCTATGCCATTACCTACCCAGCTCTCAACTAGCTTTTGTGTAACAACCGGAAATGCGAGGTCAGTTAGAGTCAGATTCATCGCAATGTATAAATCATAAACACTGTCGACTAAGGTGCCATCTAAATCGAAAAATGCCGCATCGTATTTCATGACTCAACCTTTGCAAGCTCGCTGCGCATCGCATCGATAACCGCTTTGTAATCTGGTTGATTGAAAATCGCTGAGCCTGAAACAAACATATCAGCGCCCGCTTCTGCAATTTCAGCAATGTTATCAACACCAACGCCACCATCAACTTCTAAACGAATATTGCGACCTGAGTCATCAATAATTTTACGCGCTTGACGAAGCTTTTCGAGGGTATGAGGAATAAAGCTTTGGCCGCCAAAGCCAGGGTTAACCGACATTAATAGCACTACATCAACTTTATCGAGCACGTGCTCAAGGTAGCTAAGGCTGGTTGCAGGATTAAATACAAGCCCTGCTTGGCAACCACTGTCTTTTATAAGTTGCAAGGTACGGTCAATATGCTCGCTAGCTTCTGGATGAAAGCTAATAATAGAAGCGCCTGCTTCAGCAAAGTCGGGAATTAAGCGATCGACAGGCTTAACCATAAGATGCACATCTATCGGGGCTGTAATACCGTAATCGCGCAGTGCTTTACAAATCATTGGGCCAAAGGTTAGGTTTGGCACATAATGGTTATCCATCACATCAAAATGTACAACATCTGCCCCACTTGCGAGTACACGATCAACATCTTCACCTAAACGGGCAAAGTCAGCTGATAAAATAGAAGGGGCTATTAAATACTTTTGTAATGTTTCCAACATGAGAGATTCCATCATAATTTGCGACTGCAAGAAGAGCGCATAATGTAACCCAATCGACAGCTGATTAAAACACCACAGCTAACTGTTAAAACGCTATTACTCAAGGCTAATCCTTTTAGCTTATTGAATTAATGTAAATTTAATCAAAAATTGAACAATCGTTCTATTCAGCTGCTTGCATAAATGCATTTAAATGAAACAAAATATAAACATAAAATTTACTTTAAAAGACTAATTTTATTAAATTTTTATTTAATTCAGCCGTAATTAAGTTTGTTATTTGAGCAATTGTTATGTATGCTTGTCTAAATAACACAAACAAGGGTTATTCTCATGCGTGCTTTTAAAATAGGGATCTTAATCGCGTCCGCACTTACGGTTGCTGCGTTTGTATCTTTTTCATCTGCTGATGAAGACGACTTTTTAGCAGCGGCGTCTGGCTGCTCATGCAATACGCTTAACGTATCATCATCTTCTGCTCAATGTATGAAAGCAGAACAAGAAACAGGATGGTTTTCTTGGTTAACGGGTGATAGCCGCAGCGCTCAGTTCCATTATCTTGATTTACTTGAGTTATTAACAAGTAGTGAAGAGTCAAAGAAAGTTAGCGGTTTAGGTTCTAAGTTCTAAATCGCATGAACAAATTCATTAGTGCATTACAAAGTGTCTTTGCGGCATTTTTTGGTGTGCAATCAGAAAATAAGCGTCAAGCTGACTTTAAAGAGCATTCGCTCAGTACTATTATCGTCATTGCCCTCGTTTTATTCAGCCTGTTTGTAGCAGCGATTTATTTCACCGTTTCTTTGGTGCTAAATACATAGCCATTAGCTCATTCACTTTATTGCGTGAACCGCCCTTCGGGCTAATCGTGCGCTTTACCTGAATTTCATCCAGTGATGCTTGGCTGTAGATCTTACGAGTCCACACCGTATCGTGGTTAGAAATAAGTACCGGCGTGTTATTTTCGAATGCAGCCTGCTCAGCTAAATTCGCCAAGTTAGCTTGATCATCTAAATTGAAACCGCCTTTAGCGTAAGAAGTAAATGAAGCTGTTTTACTCAACGGCACATAAGGTGGATCGCAATACACTACCGCATTATTAGGAATAAGCTTAAAGACTTCATCATAGCCTAAACACGTAAAGGTGGCTTGCTGGGCTTTTTCAGCAAAGAAGTGCATTTCTTTTTCAGGAAAATACGGGCGCTTATATTTACCAAAAGGAACGTTAAAAATACCTTTAAGATTGTAGCGGCACAGACCGTTATAACCATGACGATTCATGTATAAGAATAAAATTGCGCGCTCATACACATCGCTGCTCTGATTAAACTGAACACGGTACTCATAATAGGCTTCAGGATGGTTATTGAGCTCTACAAATAGTTTTTTTGCATCGCTAATAAATTCGTCAGGCGTTCGCTTTAGCTCGGTGTACAGGTTGATCAGATCCGCATTAATATCATTTAAAATATAATGCTTAAAATCAGTATTGAGGAATACAGAGCCAGCACCAACGAAAGGTTCAACTAAGGTGTCAGCATCCATACTCGCTTGCTTTAAGCGGGTACGAATATCTTCAACTAGGCTGTATTTTCCACCCGCCCATTTAAGGAAGGCTCTGGTCTTTTGCTGCATCTGCTCTTAACTTCAATTCGGTGTTGCGCGATTTTACACTAATCAGTTTTAATTTACTGATTTAGTGAAGCGATTTCTTGTTTAATTTTACTTATTTTTTTATAAAACGGCTGATTTTTACGCACATTATCAGAAAGTGTTGTTACGCCCTTCTTAGCATCATTCAGTGTGGCATAACTGCCATAAGTGACAATCCACCACGGCTTACCGCTCCGTAAGCTTTGGTAAGTATTTACCTGCCCTTGCAAGCCATTTTCATTAATAAACTTATCACTGATCTCTTGCTTAGTGACCGCTAGTAATTGGATTACGAAATTGTCGTCTGGCTGAGACAAATACCATGCATTCCCAACTAATGGCTGCTCTGGCTCAATTGCAGACTCAGCATCGCTGATGCTGGCTGCTACAACTTCATCTGCCATTGATTGCTCAGTCTCTTGTGCTATTGGCTCTGCTGGCAAAAGGCTATCAACAATCGCAGCCACGTTATTGTTATGACTTTCATTGTTATGGTTTTTACTGTCAGAGCCATCAACTGGCATCTCGGTTTCCAGAGTCGTGTTGTTATCATCATTAGTAGCAACTGGCTGCTGGGCTTGAGACTCATCTTGAGCTTGTTCTAGAACTGGCTCTTTGCTTGCTACAGGGCTATTTATTACTGCTTCTGCAGGCAGTGCTGTTGCCACAGAGCTTGTTGTATCTTGTTGGTAATGTGCTTTCCACCACTCGGTCATATCAGCTTTATATAAAAAGCCAATGATCAACAGCATGGTTGTGATTAAGAGCAAAATTAAATAAAGCAGTTTATAGCTTTTCTCGGGTGTACGAATATCCGCAGTTTGCTGTTCAGGCTGCCAAGCTAGCAATAAGGCAGGGTTACCATGCGCTTCTTGTAAAAATGTGCGAAAAACTGGGTCTTCTTCAACAGGTAGGTTATCGAAAAACCAACGCATAAGTTGCTTACTTTCGCTCAAGTTAAGCGCTTCAAGATGAATTTCGACCGCTTGGCTAAACTGGCCGACCGATTGTGATGCAATCAATATGTATAACGTGCTTGGGCTTTGCTTGGCAAGAATTTCTAATTGCTGAATTAACTCTTCAGATAAATGACGCCCTCCATCAATCACCCATAAACAATCACCACAAGGCTGTTGCTTATAGAGTTGATAGAAGTTTTCAGACAAACTTAAAGAATGATCAATTAGCGGATTGCTAAAGCTTTGTTCTAACAGTTCAGTCATAAACTGTTGGTCAGTCATTTTTCCAGACAACTGAACAAACGCTTTATTAAAGTCGAGGTATTTATCAGTAATGAAGGTTTCTAATAAATAGCTTTTACCAAGGCCTGACGGGCCAAGTAAGCAAATTAGATTTTGCCCATATTCAAACTGCAGAGCGATTCGATCAACTAGCGCAGCACGGCTAGGCAATATTTGCGATTGCATTAGCGCGCTATTAAATCACAAACCTGCTGATCAGTAACATCACTTACCAGCGCACATTGACCAAATTGAGTAGGTAGAATAAAGCGAATCGTACCTTTTTTGTTTTTCTTATCTTTACGCATGTGCGTTAAAAACTGCTCGCTTGTCATTTCTGCCGGAATATCGACTGGTAAATCATACTCAGCAATCAATTTAACAATGCGTTCAACTTCTGCAGTAGTTAAGTCATCACGGGTATGTGCAAGGCGTGCTGCCAGCACCATACCTGCCGCAACGGCTTCGCCGTGTAGCCAGTTACCGTAACCCATTTGTGCTTCGATAGCATGACCAAAGGTATGCCCTAGGTTAAGTAAGGCGCGTAACCCTGCTTCTTTTTCATCTTGTGCAACAATCAAGGCTTTGATTTCACAACAACGGTAAATCACATGCTGTAATGTTTGCTCATCAAGTGATTTAAGGTTAGCGATATTTTGCTCTAGGTAGGCAAATAATTCAGTGTCGTAAATGAGGCCGTATTTAATTACTTCAGCCATACCTGCTGCGAATTCACGCTCAGGTAAAGTATGAAGTGATTGCGTATCGATAAACACGGCTTGCGGCTGATAAAATGCACCAATCATGTTTTTACCAAGTGGATGGTTCACTGCCGTTTTACCACCAACCGATGAGTCCACTTGCGAAAGCAAGGTAGTTGGTACTTGAATAAAAGGCACGCCACGCTGATAACATGCAGCAACAAAACCAGTTAAGTCACCTACAACACCGCCACCTAAGGCAATAAGGCAAGTATCACGACCACAGTTATGTTCAAGTAAGAACGCCGATATCTTTTCAAACCACTCAAGTGATTTATATTGTTCGCCATCAGGGATGGTAAAAGATAACGGGTTAAGATCAGCCAACGACGTCATTACATCATCAAGATATAAAGGTGCAATGGTGTCGTTGGTGATAATGATAGGCCGACAATCACCTATGTGCTCGCGTAGCCGACCAGTCTCTTTAAGAGCAGATTGACCAATATAAATAGGATAACTTCGCTCGTCCAAATTAACTGTTAATTCAAGCATAGCTAGTTTCCTTTTTATTATTGGTTTTTAAAAATCTAATTTCTCGATGATTTGATTAGCAACAACTTTCGCGCTTTGCTCATCAGTGCGGACAACAAAATCAGCAACTTCTTTGTATAACGGTTCGCGTTCTTCAGCTAAGCGTTCTAATACATCACGCGGTGCTTCTTCTGTTTGCAATAATGGGCGACGCTTGTCGCGCTGCGTGCGTGCAACCTGCTTTTCGATTGGTGTCTCTAGGTATACAACGATACCGCGAGCTGATAGCTTGTTACGCACTTCTTTACTGATCACAGAACCACCACCAGTAGCAAGAACAATACCTTGCATCTCTGTTAGGTCTGAAATTACAGTTTCTTCACGAAGTCGAAAGCCCTCTTCACCCTCAAGATCGAATACCCAAGCAATGTCTGCTCCAGTACGACGCTCGATCTCTTGATCTGAATCGAAAAATTCAAGGTGTAATTGGTCAGCAATGTGACGACCAATTGTGCTTTTGCCAGCCCCCATAGGGCCCACTAGAAATATATTACGTTTCTCAGCCATATCTTTTTAGTACAAACGAACTCTAAAATTTGAAATAAAACCCCGCCTAACGACCTGGCCCCAAAATTAAGGAGGGGATTATCTCAGTAATTGCTTGGGTATTTCAAGTCAATTAGCATAAAAAGCTAGATAACGAGCAATTAAACATGCTAATTGCTCGTTGCTTAAGAAAAAATCACTTAATCGATTTGAATTTTTGGTGTTACAAAGATTAACAGCTCTTTCTTCTCGTTAAATTCACTCGTACTTTTGAACAATACGCCTAAGTAAGGAATATCGCCTAACAGAGGTACTTTCTTAGTTGAGTTAACGATTTGCTGTTGGAAGATACCACCAAGCACCACAGTTTGGCCGTTTTCTACTAATACCTGAGTTTGAATTTCTTGGGTATTAATTGCTACAGCAGAACCTGTTGGTGTTTGTACTGTATCACCACGCGTGTCTTGCGTGATAACGAGATCTAAAATCACTTTGTTATCAGGGGTGATATGTGGCGTTACTTCTAAGCTCAATACTGCTTTTTTGAAGGTTACTGTCGTTGCACCACTTGATGCTGCTTCAACATAAGGGATCTCAGTACCTTGCTCAATACGGGCTTTTTGTTGGTTAGCCGTCGTAATACGAGGACTTGCGATAATCTCACCACGGTTTTCTTCTTCAAGGGCACTTAACTCTAAATCTAATATTGTGCCGTTAGCTAATTTAGCTACTTGAACACCAATACTACCCGCAGGGCTAGAAACCGGTAAGTTAACATTTAAGCGGTCAGAAATACTTGGGATATTATCGTAAGAGCCAGCACCAAACATGCCACCAGCGCCCTCTAATGTGCCAGAGATAGCACCGTCGCTACCTACATCGCTGATACCCCAGCGCACACCTAAGTCTTCTTGCACATTATCATTCACTGTTACCATGCGTGATTCAATCACCACTTGCTTAACAGGAATATCTAAGGTTTCCACCATACGGCGCACGCTTTCGATGCTTTTCGCTGTATCTTTGATAAGTAAGGTATTAGTACGTTTATCAACAGACACACTGCCTCGCGCAGAAATAATACTGTTGGTGTCTGTTTTCAATAAGTCAGCAAACTCTTCTGCTTTAGCATAGTTAAGGCGGATGTATTCACTGTAAAGTGGCTCTAAATCCTCAACTTGCTGTTTTGCCTTAAGCTCTTTTGCTTCACGTGCGGCAAGTTCTTCTGATGGTGCAACCATCAAAATAGTACCGTCCATGCGCTTATCTAGACCTTTAATTTTAAGCACAACATCAAGTGCCTGATCCCAAGGAACACCATCTAAACGCAATGTGATATTGCCTGTAACTGAGTCACTGGTTACTAAGTTAAACTCGTTATAGCCTGCAATAATCTGTAGCACAGAGCGAATTGGAATATCTTGGAAATTAAGGCTCATTGGGCGACCTTGATATTCAATGCCGCCTTCGAGGTAGGCACGCTGTGTATCATCTTTTTCAACAGTTAGCGTAAAGATATTTTCAATTTGTTGGTGAGTAAACTTAAACGCGGCATTGGGTTCAACCACAATGCGCGTCATATTACCTTCTTTGAAGGTTTCGATGTTACTTACAACCGTACCAAAATCCATCACATCTAATTGATACAATAAGTCGTCTAAAATATCTGTGTGGTGGAACTCAGCAATAATTTTGCCGCCACTTTCATGAACATCAATTGCTGCTTGCGTATCTTGTAAAAAAACTAACAGGCGAGCTTCGCCTTTCTCACCACGGCGAAAATCAATCGACTGTACTGTATTAATAAAGTTGCTAGACGCTGTCAGTCCATCCGCTGAATCATCCGTTGCGATTGGGTTATCTGAAACATGCAAAGTAACGATATTGTCTTTCGCCATTGTTTTATAAATTTTTAGCTTATCTAGCGTTACAACAACTTTTAAACCGTCTGCGGTCAAAGTACTGGTTACATGCTGGATACCTGCTTGGTTAACAGGCACATCACGCACTTCATTATCAACACCTACATTACTGAAAAGCATTTCAATACGAGCTGGGGCGTTATATACCTGAACTTTTGGTTCAAATGTCAGCGCTTCATCAAATACTAGCTGTAATTGTGTTTCGCCTTTCATTAGCGGGTTATAACGTACGTCATACAGTAAAGGGGCAGCGATTGCTGTCTGCGTCAAAATTAAGGCTAATGCAGCTAACATGAATTTATGCATGTGTTTTAACCAAGCCATTCCTTTATGCATCTTCTTTTTACCTTTCATAAGATTAACTTGCACCATTTGTATTCGCCTCTAACATTTCTAGCTTAGTCAGGCGCTCTTTCCAACAACCAGCCCCATCCGGGATTAATTCTAATAATTCTATATAATTGTCGTGCACTTGTTTAATTTCACCGTGATACAAACCAATATAATTACCTACAGTAACTCGATAAAGCGTATCGTCTGCAGCTTTTATCAGCGCCCACGTATTACCAACACGGCCTATAGTTCCTTGCATAACAAGGTTATCTAGCGGGTACTTTTCAAGTGGTTGACGAACACGATCAGGATCTGGGTGTAAGCAGTTTTTAACTTGCACTAAATTGCTCTGAATAATTTCCGGTTTAGGCGCCACAAATGGACTACGTAATTTTCCGGCATTATAAGCAAAGTGTTCGAACTTAGTGATCTCAGGAATCGGCTCAACTTTAGGCGTTGTACTTGCTTTAACTTGATCAATAAACTCTTTTTGTTCTGAAGTATCATCATTACACGCGCTAAGTACAAGTGTCATCGCAATAATCAAGGGAAGCTTTTTCATTTTTTAGTGCCCCCTTCATAACGATAAGTCTTAGCAACAACACTAAAAGTGAGTTCATTATTGCCGAGAGTTTGAATAGTAAAGTCATGCAAACTTACAATTCGCGGTAACTGAGCAACTTTACCAACAAATTCACCAAATTCATGATACGTCCCTACGACTTCTATTTTAATTGGCAGCTCTGTATAAAACTCTTTTTCCACTTCAGGTAACCAGCCAATTTTCAAAAACGTCAAACCACTAGTTGTGCCAACGTAAGATAAGTCGTCTAACAAACCAGGTGTCTCGTTCGAGGTTGGTAAGCGCTTTAATAGCTGCGAGAACTTATCTTCCATCTCAACCATTTGCTGGCGATATAATTCTAGGTTACTCGCAATGGCATATTTTGCTTTGTATGTTTGGCGTAGCTCGGTTTCTTTGGCTACCGCACTGTGATAACTGGCGATTTCGTCAGAAACTAATAAGCTGTAACTAAAGTATAAAACCAGCGCAGCCACAAACGCACAGCATAGAGCTTTAACAGCAATAGGCCAATCGCCCATGTTTTCAAGCTCAATTTCATTCCAATCTATGTCAGTTAACGCTTTGATATCAAGGTTCATTGCGTGCCTCACCTATCTGATCAAATGGTTTAACGTAAAAATCCATATTAAAGTCACTCAATAATCTTGAGGTTTGTTCACCTGCGACAATACCTTGCATAATAGGTCGTTCTAATAAATATGAGCTCTGAACTTGACGCAGCATGGTAGATAAACGGTTATTTGATTCACTGCGACCAATTACATGAATGCGGTCATCGCGACGTTCAAGTTTCGTTAAATAAACCCCAGCAGGAACAATCTTGGCGACTTCATCCATGATTTGTGTACCTAGGTTACGGTTACTTTGTAGCTCTTCGATTAGACGCATACGCTGTTGTAAGTTTTCTTTTTTCTTATCAAGTTCGTTAATTTCACGAATACGTTGGTTCAATAACGCGATTTCTGTATTCAAAAAGTTATTTTTTACATTTTGCCCATCGCGTAATCCGCCATAAAAAGAGCTTAGTAAATACATACTTAAGAAGCTAATAACAACGACACCAAACAACACAGTAACGAACTTATTTTGTGAGTCTTTTCTTTGTTGTTCGCGCCAAGGCAGCAGATTTATATGTGGCATGATGAAAAGCTCCTTAATGCCAATCCTGTGGCTATCGCAAATTGAGTGCGGTGACGCTGCAACATATTGCGATCAATCTTTGGCGAAATTTCAATGTTAGCAAATGGCTCTGCAACAACAGTGTGAATGCCTAGCTCTTCAATTAGGAGCCTATCTAAGCCTTCGATCATAGCAGTGCCGCCAGTCAGGACAATGTAATCAACTTGATCTTTACCACTGGTTGTTAAGAACATCTGCACTGCACGACGAACTTGTTGTAACAATGAAGTTTGGAATGGAGCTAAAACTTCGAAGGTATAATTTGGTGGTAAATCACCTGTAGTTTTACCAATTTCAGCTTCATCAAAGCTTTTGTTGTAATACGCAACAATGCTATTGGTATACTGGTCGCCACCAAATACTTGGTCACGGGTGTAAATTGTTTCACCTTCTTGTACAACGCTAACAAGCATCAGCACAGCACCAATATCAACCACAGCGACACATTTATTGTATGCATCACTAGGTAATTGTTGATAATACACATCCATTGCTCGACTTAGCGCATAAGTTTCTACATCGACAACCGCAGCTTTTAAATTGGCTGTTTCAAGAGCACCAACTCGCGCTTGCACACTTTCAGTTCGCGCAGCAGAGAGAAGAACATTCACTTTACTTGGATCAGCTTCATTGATGGCAAGTTTTTCAAAATCGATATTTACTTCATCAAGTGGATATGGGATTAAACTATCAGCTTCGATGGCAATTTGTGACTCTAATTCAGCATCTGTTAATGATACATCCATAAAAATTACTTTCGTAATTACAGTTTGACCTGAAACAGCTACTGCTGCGGTTTGCACTGATTTAGGAATTTTTCTTTTTAGTTTAGCGATAACATTACCTATCGCTTCTATGTCTTGAATAGAACGCTCAGACATAGCGCCTTTAGGCATAGGTTCAATAGCTAACGCTTCAAGCCGCAAACCTGCGTCTGTCTCTTGCAACAACACTGCTTTTATACAGTGCGATCCGATGTCGATTCCTACCATCATAGATGAAGGCTTTTTAAATAGCTGACTTAGCATGTTTGCAACTTGGCCTTTGTTTTAATAATAAACAAGTTATAATTTTTATCTGAAAAAATATTATTCATTTTTTAATCAATATATACTAGCAGTCTCCGATTCTAATTGGGAGTCCATTTAGGGAAAATATAAGTGATTTTATTAAAGCGAACTTTACAATTTATTATCATCTGCTCATTTTTAGGACTAATCACTTTAGTTGGTCTATACTATTACGTTAAACCTGATATTCCTAGCGTACAGGTTCTAAAAGACGTTCAATTACAGACACCTATGCAGGTATTCTCACGTGATGGATTATTGATTAACCAATTCGGTGAAAAACGCCGCATTCCCGTTACAATAGACCAAATCCCCCAACCATTAATCGATGCAATTTTAGCAACAGAAGATAACCGTTTTTACGAGCATATTGGTATCGATCCAATTGGTATAGTACGTTCAGCCATTGTACTCATATCTACAGGCGAAAAGAAACAAGGCGCAAGTACTATAACCATGCAGCTTGCCCGTAACTTCTTCTTAACTAGAGAAAAAGCATACATTCGTAAGGTCAAAGAGATCTTCATTGCTTTACATATTGAAAGTATATTAAGTAAAGACGAAATCCTCGAATTATATTTAAATAAAATTGAATTAGGTAACCGCGCTTTTGGTATTGGTGCAGCAGCACAAGTTTACTACGGCAAAGACCTCAATGAGCTTACTTTAGCGCAAATGGCGATGATCGCTGGCTTACCTAAAGCTCCTTCAGCCCTTAACCCTATTCGCAACCCTGTACGCGCAAAGGCACGTCGCAACGTTGTACTAGGCCGTATGTATACCGAAAAGTATATTACACAGAGTGAATACGAAGAGGCTATCAATGCACCAATTACAGCTAAATTCCATGGTGCAGAAATTGAAGTGTACGCCCCTTATATCTCTGAGATGGTGCGTGCTGAAATGGTTGAACGCTATGGTCATGAGCGTGCTTACAATACTGGTTTTAAAGTTTACACCAGTGTTGATTCAAATATTCAGCAAGCTGCACAAGATGCCATTGTTGATAATCTACACGCTTACGACATGCGTCATGGCTACCGTGGTGCTACGGCTCAGTTATGGGACAGTGAAAACGAAAGTCCACTTAGCCAAGAAGAAATCTTATCTAAATTAAAAGATGTCAAAGAGTTTGGTCCACTATTAGCTGGTGTTGTCACTAATGTCGCTGAGCAATCAATTGATGTGCTATTAAAAAGCGGCGAACAAGTGACGGTTGAGTGGGATGGTCTAAAATGGGCACGCAAATATATTACCCGTTACCGTCAAAGTTTCGCACCAAAAACGGCTACTGAAATTTTATCAGCGGGAGCGCAAATTTGGCTGCGTAAAAATGCAGATGAAAGCTACATTCTTAGCCAAGTGCCAGAAGCATCTAGCGCACTTGTTTCACTTGACCCACAAGATGGTCGTATTAAAGCCATTGTCGGTGGTTACAGCTTTGAACAAAGCCAATACAATCGCGCAGTTCAAGCAAAACGCCAGGTTGGTTCAAACATCAAGCCATTTATTTATTCAGCAGCACTTGAAAACGGCTACACACTCGCTTCAATTCTTAACGATGCACCAATTAATCAATGGGATAAAAGCCAAGGTGTTGCATGGCGCCCTAAGAATAGCCCGGCGGTTTATAATGGCCCTATCCGAATTCGCCGAGCACTCGCTCAATCGAAAAACGTAATTTCTGTACGTTTACTACGTGGTGTAGGTCTTGAACGTACTGCAGATCACTTACTTAAGTTTGGTTTTTTAAATAGTGATATTAATCGTAGCGAGTCATTGGCCCTAGGTAGTGCCTCAATCACTCCTCTTGAACTAGCTCGCGGGATGAGTACTTTCGCCAATGGCGGCCACTTAATTACCCCTTACTTTATTTCTGAAATTCAGGATTCTGCTGGTAATGTGTTATTCAAAACAGAGCCAGAACTGGCCTGTGATGAACCAGAGCAAGTTGTTACACCAGAGTTCGCATCATTAGATGATAACCAATTGGATCAAGCACAAAGTGTGAGCACGCCACGTTGTGCTCCGCGTATCATTTCAAAGCAAAATGCATTCTTAATTTCGCAAGCTATGCACAGCGCAATTTGGGGTGGTGGCAGCTGGACTCACAAAACCGGCTGGAGTGGTACAGGTTGGCGTGCACAGGCGCTTGACCGTCGTGATCTAGCAGGTAAAACAGGTACCACCAATGACTCGGTTGATACCTGGTTCAGTGGCTTTAACCGCAATGTGATGACCTCAGTATGGGTTGGTTTTGATAACCCTGGAAAAGCCCTTGGTCGTTCGACCTACAACAGTAACCTCGATAAGTCACAAATCTCTGGTGCAGAATCGGGGGCTAAAACCGCGCAACCTGCATGGGTCGACTTTATGCGAGCGGCTCTTGATGGCATGCCAGAAGCACCTATTGAGTTTCCTGAAGGTTTGGTATCGGTTCGTATCGACTTAGCAACAGGTCTTTTAAGCCATAAGAATGACTATACCAGTCGTTTTGAATACTTCATTAAAGGCACTGCACCAACCAAGTACGTACTTGATCAACCAACAGACGTATTTGAAGAAAAGCTCACCACAGAGGAAGAGTTGTTCTAAATAGCTAAGTTGCTATAAGACATAAAAAAGCGCCCTTCTGGGCGCTTTTTGCTTAGCTATTTAAACTAAGATCAGCAAAATTATTTTAGGTTATTTACCAGCCAATACAGGTCTGAATGAACCCCAGCCGCAGTGACTTCTTTACCCGCTCCAGGGCCTTGGATCACCAACGCATTATCTGTATACCACTGTGAATTGATCACAAAAATGTTATCGCCCGGTTTAAGGCTGGCTAATACATCATCTTTACCAACATTGACTAAACCAACCTGAGCTTGAACCTTACCATCAACGAGTGTAATAGCTCCGGTGTAGCGCACCACTTTGTCTTCTGCCCCAGCTTGGGCTGCTTTTTCTATCATGAATTCATCAAGTAGCTGTTTGTTTGCAAGAAAATCTTGCCAGCTACCTGCTGCAAGCTGTTCAGGCATCAGAGGTGTCAAAGCAATATCATCTAGCTCTAAATCTAGGCCTAAGTCACGTGCTAAAATCAGTAGTTTACGCTGCATATCACGGCCAGATAAGTCTTCACGAGGATCTGGCTCTGTATAACCCATTTGCTGAGCTTGAAGCACTAAATCTGAAAACGGCACGCTGCCATCGTAACTGCTACATAACCACGATAAAGTACCCGAGAATACCCCTTCAATACGGTTAATGCTGTCTCCGCTATTTTGCAAATCAGCTAAAGCAAAGTTAATCGGTAAACCTGCGCCCACACTGGTGTTATAACGCCACAACAAGTTTCGCTCAGCCAAATTAGTGCGTAGGTTTTGATACCAGCTATTTTCTGCAGTGCCCGCATATTTGTTTGCACTGATCAAATGACAGTTAAGCTCTACAAAGTCAGGATACAACTGGCTAAAAGCCTCACTGGCAGTGATATCAATCACTACTTTGTGCTCATAATCTAGCTCATTGATACGTGCTAATAACTCAGCTTTATCGTAGCTTTGCGCTTCATTGTGCCACTGCTCTTGCCATGTTTCGGTATTTAAACCACTGGCACTAAAAAGCATTTGTTTAGAGCGTAAAAGAGCTACTACTTTTACTTTGTACTGAGCAGATAAACGAGCAAATTGAGCTTGTAGTTGCGATAAGAACACTTCGCCTACATTACCAAGGCCAGCAACGATAATGGCCAACTCTTGACCTTTGTTTACCAGCTTGTCATGTAGAAGAGTTAAAACATCACTGTCAATTGCCTGATCGTTTAAGATCAACACATAGTTATCGTCTTGTTGTACAAAACGAGGATGAATGCTTTGCTCTTTTAAAAGCGCTGTTGCTTGCTCTGTTAGCGCAATGACATCAGCTGTTGGTGCAACCACTGCACAACCACTTAAATTAGACTCGACAATATTTGCACGGCCCGCTAAGTGGCTTACAACTTGGTGAGTGCTTTGACCTGGCACTAACAAGTAAGTATCGCCATCTTTAGTAAAGTGGTGCAGGCTGTGTTGAATTAACTGACTAAGCTCACCAACTTCACCACCGCTTAGTTTATCAACCCGTAATAAATCGATGTTATCTAAGGTAGTAATAAAACGCTTTGCTTTACTGTAACCTTCTTTTACTACTTCGGTTGGCGTTGCATCACAATCAAAACTACTTCTTACCACCAATTTAATTTCTGTGTCTTTTAACGGCGACAAGGTTTTTGCATGCAATACTGGGTTACCCAAACGCGCTAATAGGTTAGCTTGCTCGCGGCACACCTTGGCATACTTAACTGCATTTTTAACTTTCCGAGGGTCAGTACTAAATACCCCTTGTGTGTCTGTCCAGATAGACACTTGCTTGGCAAAAGTATAACTCGCTAACAAGGTGGCACTGTAATCACTGCCATTGCGGCCTAATGTCACCGTATTACCTTGGCAATCTGAAGCTATAAAACCCGTTACTACGTTGATATGTTTTCTGCTAATCGCATCACTGCATTGCTGTTGGTTTTTTTGATGTAAAAGCTGACCATCATTTAGAGTAAATAACTGCCTTGCATCAACATCTTGCGCAGCGACACCTAACTGATTTAGGTAAGCGGCCAATAACCGTGCCGACCACACTTCACCATGAGCAAGTAAAGGTGCTTCAAGTAACTGCTGCTGACTAATTAATTCATTTAATACGGCAAGTTCATCTTTTAACTGTGCCAAGGCCTGTTGTTTATTCTGACCTGTAAGTAGCTGCTCAATTAAAGCCCGTTGATTGTTATCAATAAGCAATAGAATATCGCTAACAGCCTGACTATCTTGCTGCTGGTAACTTTGCCAAAGCTTTACTAGGGTATCGGTTGTTTTACCCGATGCCGACACAACGATGCAATCGCCCTGCTCAGTATTCGCAAGAACGATGTTCGCTACCGCATGATAACGATCTGCCGAGCTTAAGCTTGAGCCACCAAATTTATGAACAATATTTACCATTTCTTCTACCACAATGCCGTATGTGCTGGCGTTAACTTAAATGACGCGTTTTGTTGGGTATCTTGCTGTGCTTGCTTAGCTTCAGCTTTTGCAACTTGTTGGCCTTGACCTGGTTTTACTAAATTGAAAACACGGTCTAAATCTGCAATGAGATCTTTTACGTCTTCAATACCTACAGAAATACGGATCAGCGTATCGCCCACACCGGCCTCAAGGCGCGCTTTAGGCTCCATTCCTGCGTGGGTCATTGTTGCAGGGTGACAAATCAAGCTTTCTACCCCACCTAGCGACTCAGCAAGGCTAAAGTCTTTAAGGCTTGTTAAAAACGCTGCTGCATCGTTAATGTCGCCTTTAATATCAAAGCTCACCATGCCACCAAAGCCACGTTGCTGTGCTTTAGCAAGCTCATGTTGTGGGTGAGAAGCAAGGCCTGGGTAATAAACTTGGCTTACATAAGGTGAGCTTTCTAAATACTCAGCAATGGCAAAGGCATTTTCTTGGTGCTGCTTTAAACGTACATTTAAAGTACGTAAACCACGAAGCGTTAAGTAGCTGTCAAATGGTGCACCAGTAATACCGATATTATTCGCCCACCAAGCAAGCTCATCGCCTAGCTCTTGCGTTGCAGCAATTACCGCACCACCAACCACATCAGAGTGACCATTGATGTATTTAGTGGTTGAGTGCACAACAATATCAACACCAAACTCAATTGGGTTTTGTAATGCAGGTGATAAGAAGGTGTTATCAGCCGCAACCAAAGCACCACACTGCTTAGCAATACTAGTGATTGCTTTAATATCTGTTAAACGCAAAATTGGGTTACTTGGCGTTTCAATCCAAATCAACTTAGGTTTAATTGCTAAAATTTCTTGGAGGTTTTCAGTCTTGGTTAAATCCAAAACTTTTAGTTTTAACAGGCCACGTTTTTCAAGCGAGGTGAATAAACGGTAACTACCGCCATAACAGTCATGTGGGATCACTAACGTGTCGTCACTGTTTAATAGCTGAGTTGCTAAATGCACAGCAGACATACCTGTTGCAGTGATAATACCTCTAGCACCACCTTCAAGCTCAGCTAAGGTTTCAGCTAAGATATCGCGATTTGGATTACCGCTACGACCATAGTCATACTGGCGCTTAGTATCAAAATCAGCAAATGAATAGGTGGTTGATAAGTAAATTGGTGGTACAACCGCACCATGATGTTTATCGGCTTCGATGCCGTGACGAACAGCAATCGTCGCTTTATTTTTTTCGCTCATTTCATCACCTATTCTTAAATTGGATGTTTAGACGTCTAAAAGGTTAGATGATCAAATATGAGAAGTCAAAGCATTTATGGCTTACACATAGAAGTTTATACATTTACACCACTAGATGGCTAAATAACTAGTATTTGACTATCTTTTTTAAAGAGATAGAATTTCCGCATCTTGCGCTGTGAATAAGGCGTAAATCACTGACAACCGAGGCAACGAAACAACTTATGGCTAAATGGAACGGTGAATACATTCACCCATATGCAGAACACGGTAAAAAATCAGAACAAGTAAAAAAGATTACCGTATCGATCCCACTCAACGTATTAAAAGTATTAACTGACGAGCGTACACGCCGCCAGATCAATAACCTGCGTCATGCGACGAACAGTGAGTTATTGTGTGAAGCTTTCTTACATGCTTTTACAGGTCAACCATTACCAAATGATGACGACCTACGTAAAGACAACCCTGAAAAGGTACCTGAAGAAGTTAAAAGAATTATGCAAGAAATGGGATTAGATATCCCAGTGCTTGATTCAGAATAAGTATTTCGGCCATCGGATCACCGCCGATAATCGCAGATATAAAAAAACTCAGCCTAGGCTGAGTTTTTTATTGCGCGATGTACCTAATAGCTAATTAAGCTTAACGCATGTAATCTTCTGGCATGTCGATTTGCGCCACACCCGACTCTACTGCTGCTTCAGCAACAGCACGTGCAATACGTGGTAATAAACGCGGATCCATAGGCTTAGGAATGATGTACTCGGCACCAAACTCAAGTGACTCAACGCCAGCTGCTTTTAATACTTCACTTGGTACAGGCTCTTTCGCGATGCCGCGAATAGCATGAACTGCAGCAATTTTCATTTCATCATTAATTGCCGTTGCACGAACATCTAACGCACCACGGAAAATGAATGGGAAACAAAGCACGTTATTTACTTGGTTAGGGAAATCTGAACGACCCGTTGCCATAATTAAATCGTTACGCGCACTGTGTGCAACTTCTGGAGCAATCTCAGGATCTGGGTTTGAGCATGCAAACACGACTGGCTTATCAGCCATCAGCTTAAGATCATCTGCTGTTAACAGGTTAGGACCTGATACACCAACGAATACGTCAGCATCAGCAATAACATCTTGTAATGTACGCTTATCGGTATTGTTAGCAAATAATTGCTTATACTCGTTTAAGTCATCACGACGTGTATGGATCACACCTTTACGGTCAAGCATATAAATGTGTTCACGCAGTGCGCCACACTTAATTAAAAGCTCCATACAAGCAACAGCAGCAGCACCGGCACCTAAACATACGATGATAGCATCTTCGATATCTTTACCTTGCACTTCAAGGGCGTTAAGCATACCAGCAGCAGTCACAATAGCTGTACCATGTTGGTCATCGTGGAAAACTGGAATATCACAGCGCTCGATAAGCGCTTTTTCGATTTCAAAACACTCTGGCGCTTTAATATCTTCAAGGTTGATACCACCAAACGTATCAGCGATGTTAGCAACCGTATTAATGAAATCTTCTGTTGTGCGGTGTTTAACTTCAATATCAATTGAATCAAGACCAGCAAAACGTTTGAATAGTAACGCTTTACCTTCCATTACAGGTTTTGATGCAAGCGGACCTAAGTTACCTAAACCTAAAATTGCGGTACCGTTTGAAATAACTGCAACCATGTTGCCTTTGCCTGTGTATTTATAGGCATTTGCTGGATCAGCAGCAATTTCACGGACTGGTTCAGCCACACCTGGGCTATAAGCTAAAGCGAGATCGTTAACCGTTTCGGCTGGCTTGGTTAGTTCAACACTAATTTTACCTGGAACGGGGTGAGCGTGGTAATGTAATGCTTGTTCACGAAAATCTGACATAACGCGATAGTATCCTGCAAAAAGTTAAAAAGTGAGAGAGCTTGCATCAGTACGATACCTGTAATGTATAAAAATTCCAAGTATTATCAGGTCTATCCTGTTATATGCTATATCGCTTAATTTTAAAGGATTTCCCAACAATTTCTGTGCATAGTTGCGATTAATCAGACATAAAAATTCACCTATTTATGACCTTTTAAGCACGTGTTTTTGTATTTTATACGCACGAACACTGCAATTAGCCGAAATTAGCCAAAAATAGCTATTTCAACGAAGTTCACAGCATTTACTCACAAAGTTATTTAAATTTATTATTTTTAATAACTTTTATTAAAGTTTATACAAAAAAGAATATAGCCAAGGGGTGGCACTTTGTCTGCAAAATTAGCGACATAATGGGCATAACAGCCAGAAATAGTTATGCAAGATACATAAGTGAAGATGATAAGTAAGTGGCAGCGTTATACCAATTCGCTTAATTAAGTGATCTATTTTGAGGCAATAAAACCTCGTTGATAGCAAGGCAAAAATTTCGTTATTTAGTTGTTCTAAATCAGAAATTTTTAACGCAGATAGCGACAGGTTTAATCCCTCAAAATGATTAAGTATTATTGCGGATTGGTATCAATAATGAGTTTTGTGAATTTTAGGCATAAAAAAAGCACCCTAAGGTGCTTTTTTTAACTAAACAGCAGAGATTACTTCTTGCTGCTAAGTGCACCGAAGCGCTTGTTGAAACGATCAACACGGCCGCCAGTGTCTAAAATCTTTTGCTTACCAGTGTAAAACGGGTGACACTCAGAACATACGTCTAAGTGGATGTCTTTACAAAGAGTTGAGCTAGTTTCGAATTTGTTACCACATGAACAAGTTGCAGTGATAGCTTCGTACTTAGGGTGAATACCTTCTTTCATAGGGAACCTCTAGTTAAGGCCGTATCGCTCTCCAAACCCGAAGTCTGGCACCATACGCAGTTAATACAATTAATAGGCCGCGTATTTTATAGCTCAAGAAGCCTTACGACAAGCTTTAAATACATCTTTCGCTAAAAAAATAACCAAGTGGTCTGTTGTTCAGTATTTGTTGGTAGGTTTTTAACTGCAATTTTAGTACATTATCTTTCTATCTTTGTTTCAGTTGAGTTGTTATGCACTTTGTAGAAGTTGCCATAAAAGTCCCTTTACAGCGTACCTTCGATTATAAAGTTGAACAGCTGCTGCATAGCCCTGAGTTAAAGCCAGGTATGCGCGTTCGCGTGCCATTTGGTAGCCAAAAAAAGGTTGCCGTGGTCTTGGCTCTTAAAACATCAACCGATGTTCCCGCTGACAAAATAAAGCCGATTATTGATGTTATAGACGACACGCCAGTGTTATCTGAGCAACATTTAGCATTACTAAAATTCACAGCACGCTACTACTGTTACCCATTGGGCGAGACCATTCATACGGCACTTCCGGCTGCATTAAGGCAAGGCGAATGCCCAGATAAAACCAGCATTAACATGGTTGAGCTAACCGATAAAGGTGCAAAGCTGCCGTCGCTGAAAGCAAAAACCCAGTTAAATTTATTAAAGCAGCTAGCCGAATCGGGCAAATCATCAGTTACAGAATTAAAAGCACTCGGATTTACCAAAAAAACCATCGACAGTCTGCTCGATAAAGAACTGATCACTCAATTTATTGAACATGATAACCAATGGCAGCAACGCGCGCCGACTGTTGGTAGCAAGCCGGTGCTTAATAAAGAGCAAGCTGTTGCCTGCACCAGCATTAACCAAGCTCGTGGCTTTACCAGCTTTTTACTTGAAGGTGTCACAGGCAGTGGTAAAACCGAAGTGTATTTGCAATGCCTAGAAGAAGTGCTAAAAAAAGGTCAGCAAGCCTTAGTATTAGTGCCTGAAATTGGCTTAACGCCACAAACAGTCAACCGTTTTCGTCGTCGCTTTCCTGATACCCCGATTATGCTATGGCACTCAGCCCTAACAGATAACGAACGCTTACAGACTTGGCGTTTTTGTGAAAAAGGCAGCTGCGCCATAGTGATCGGCACACGTTCTAGTATTTTCTTGCCCTTTTTATCTCTTGGCATGATCATCGTTGATGAAGAGCACGATAGCTCGTTTAAGCAACAAGATACATTGCGCTATCATGCTAGAGATTTAGCCGCTTATAGGGCATACCAACATAATATTCCGCTCGTTCTAGGCAGTGCCACACCAGCACTTGAGACCTTACATAAGGCAATTAATAACAAATATCAGCTGTTGAGCCTCACTGAACGGGCCCAAACCAGTACTGATAACCAGTTCCACTTAATGGATATGAAAGGTCAGCCTGAGCAAGCAGGGATTGCCCATGCCAGCCTTGCTTATATGCGCCAACATTTAGAACGTGGTAAGCAAGTGATGGTGTTTTTAAACCGTCGTGGTTTTTCGCCTACCCTTATCTGCCATGAGTGTGGCTGGCTAAGTGAGTGCTCACGTTGTAGCACCAGTGCAACCTTTCATAAAGCCATTGGCCAGATGATTTGTCACCACTGTGGTGAACAACATCAGGTGCCTCATCAATGCCCTGATTGCGGCAGCACGCAGATTTTTCCAAATGGCAAAGGCACTGAACAAATCGAAGAGTTTTTAACACAAACTTTCCCTGACATTCCGATTAGTCGTATTGACCGAGATTCAACTCGTCGTAAAGGCAGCTTAGAAAAAGCCCTTGATGATATTAACCAAGGCGGTGCGCGTATCTTAGTTGGCACGCAAATGTTGGCAAAAGGCCACCACTTTGCCGATGTTAGCCTTGTTTTAATCCTAGATGTCGACAGTGGATTATATTCGTGTGATTTTCGCGCCACAGAGCATTTAGCGCAACTTGTTACGCAAGTGGCAGGCCGCGCAGGTCGAAGTGGTGAACCTGGGCAAGTGTTATTACAAACTCACTTTCCTGAGCACCCGCTACTGCAAGACTTAGTTAATAATGGTTACCAAGATTTTGCCCGTTACGCACTCACAGAGCGAGAAGACGCGCAACTTCCGCCAGTCACCAATATGGCTATGGTTCGTGCCGAAGGACATAACATAAATCAAGTGATGGATTTTTTAACTGATTTGGTTCCTGTCCAGAACGTATCTGGTATACAATTGCTCGGTCCGATACCTGCACCATTGGAACGTGTAGCAGGTAAATATCGCTTTCAGTTACATATTCAGGCGCAGGAACGCTCCCACTTACACCAATATTTAGCGCAAATGGTCGACTATATAAGTACCAGTAAATTAGCGCAAAAGGTGCGTTGGAGCTTAGATGTTGATCCTATAGATATGATTTAAAGGCCAATTAAGAGTCATGGCACAGCACGATTACATAAATAAAAAACCAGCAAATCGAAATAATAAAAAACAAGCCCCGGCGAAAAAGCCCTTCCCTATTATTCTTGTTTTAATTGCGCTTATCTTAGTAGGCGGGTTTGGTTACGGCCTATGGTATATCAAACATAATGCTGACCCTGAGTTAGTAGAGCAGCAAGCAAACCCGACTAAAAAAGAAGAAGTAGTTATTCCACCACCTAAGACACCTGAATTTATCAAAGAAATTAAAGAGCACGAAGTTCAGGTTGAAGTAAAAGAGATTGAACAAAAAGGCCCATATGTAATGCAATGCGGCTCTTTTAGAACATTAGAGCAAGCACAAACATTAAAAGCTAAAATCGCTTTTGCCGGCTTAGTGGCCGAAGTTAAGAAAACTGAGGGCAGCAATGGTATTTGGTATAAAGTGCGCTTAGGACCATACGAAACCAAACGTTTAGCCGAAAGTGACAAGAATAAACTTAAACGCATCAAAATAATGGGCTGCGGAATTTGGCTTTGGACTTGATTTTAGTTCATTCACCCATATAAACACCTCATCAATCGCTTTTTACGAGCGGCCTTGCCGCTCGATGATGAGGAATAATCATGACCACTATTGTAAGTGTACGCCGCGACGACAAGGTCGTTATTGGTGGCGACGGCCAAGTTTCACTTGGTAACACCGTAATGAAGGGCAACGCCCGCAAAGTTCGACGTCTTTATAATGGCAAAGTAATCGCTGGTTTCGCTGGCGGTACTGCTGATGCCTTCACCCTTTTCGAACGATTTGAAAGCAAACTAGAAATGCACCAAGGCAACTTAACCAAAGCTGCCGTAGAAATGGCCAAAGATTGGCGTAGTGATCGTGCACTTAGAAAGCTCGAAGCACTATTAGCAGTTGCAGACGAAACTGCTTCATTAATTATCACAGGTAACGGCGATGTTGTGCAGCCAGAAAACGACCTAATTGCGATTGGCAGTGGTGGTAACTTCGCGCAATCAGCAGCCACAGCGCTACTAGAAAACACCGACCTAAGTGCACGTGATATTGTAGAGAAAAGCCTTACTATTGCAGGCAACATCTGCGTATTCACGAATAATTTCCAAACTATTGAAGAATTGTAATAGGAACTGCCATGTCTGAGATGACGCCAAGAGAAATCGTTCACGAGCTTGATCAACATATTATTGGCCAAGCTAAAGCTAAAAAAGCAGTTTCAATCGCGCTACGTAACCGCTGGCGCCGTATGCAACTGAGCGATGATTTACGCGCAGAAGTAACGCCTAAAAACATTTTAATGATTGGCCCAACTGGTGTGGGTAAAACTGAAATTGCTCGCCGTCTAGCTAAACTTGCTAATGCGCCTTTTATTAAAGTTGAAGCAACAAAGTTCACCGAAGTGGGCTATGTTGGTAAAGAAGTAGAAACGATCATCCGCGATTTAGTTGATATCTCGATTAAAATGACGCGTGAACAGCAAACCAAAAAATTCAAACATCGCGCTGAAGAAGCGGCAGAAGAGCGTATTCTAGATGCCCTTTTACCACCAGCACGCGATACCTTTGGTGAGTCAAAAACAGAAGAGAACTCTTCTACTCGTCAATCTTTCCGTAAAAAATTACGTGAAGGTCAGTTAGACGATAAAGAAATTGATATCGATGTTGCACAAGCTCAGCCAAATGTTGAGATCATGGCTCCTCCTGGTATGGAAGAAATGACCAACCAGCTTCAGAGCATGTTCCAAAATATGGGTGGCGATAAGCGCAGCAAGCGTAAGCTAAAAATCAAAGAAGCATTTAAGCTATTAGTTGAAGAAGAAGCAGCAAAACTTGTTAACCCTGAAGAGTTAAAAGAGCAAGCTATCTTCGCAGTTGAACAAAACGGTATCGTGTTTATCGATGAGATCGATAAAATCTGTAAACGTGGTGAAGCATCTGGCCCAGATGTTAGCCGCGAAGGTGTACAGCGCGACTTACTACCATTAATCGAAGGTTCAACAGTAAGCACTAAACATGGCATGGTTAAAACTGACCACATGTTATTTATCGCATCTGGCGCATTCCAAATGTCTAAACCATCAGACATGATCCCAGAGCTGCAAGGCCGTTTACCAATCCGCGTTGAGCTTGAAGCACTAAGTGCTGATGACTTTAAACGTATCTTAACTGAGCCTCATGCTTCATTAACTGAGCAACAACGTGAGCTGTTAAAAACAGAGCAAGTTGACGTTGAGTTTACTGATGATGCCATTGAACGTATCGCGAAAGCGGCTTGGCAAGTAAATGAGAAAACCGAAAACATCGGTGCCCGTCGCTTGCACACAGTGATGGAAAAACTAATGGAAGAAATTTCATTTGATGCCTCAGAAAAAGCAGGTTCAACACTGACAATTGATGCCAATTACGTTGAGCAGCACTTAGGTGCACTTGTTGAAGATGAAGACTTAAGTCGTTTCATTCTTTAATCAACAAATTAGCGTTATAATTAAAAGCCTCCTGTTGGAGGCTTTTTAGTTTATAAATCGTATATTCGAGGCTCACATGAAAGAAGTCACTAAAGTGCATTATCACAGCGTTAGCAAAGTATTAGATGTTCATTTTGATGATCAGACTATTGCTCAATTTAGTGCTGAATTTTTGCGTGTTCACTCACCGTCTGCTGAAGTGCAAGGTCATGGCAATGAACCTATGAAACTCGTACTCGGTAAGCAACAGGTAGGAATTAGCAAGATTGAGCCGGTTGGTCATTATGCAATTCGACTGGTGTTTAGCGATAATCACAATAGCGGTTTATTCAGCTGGCACTATTTAAGTGAGCTGCAAGCTAACCATGATGAACTTTGGCAGCAATACCAAGCGAGAGTCTCTGAACACGAAGCAAGCAAAGACAGCGTGCCTATTAAGCTTGTGCCTTAATACCTTGTCGCGGTATACACCCCCAAACAAAAAAGCGCGATGACGACACCGTCACCGCGCTTTTATTTTTCAACAGGCTAATTTATTAAACTTATCGATTGCCTGATTAAACTTTAAACTTATCGATTGCCTGATAGAGCACACGTGCTTGCTCAGACACCTCTTCGCTGGTTTGCGCATTAGTCGCCGCATGACCAGATGCCTCTTGAGCGATATCACGAATGCGTACCACGTTTTTATTCACCTCAGAAGCCACTTGGCTTTGCTCATCAATTGCGGTGGCAATGTGAGTACTCATATCCATTATGGTTTGTACATCTTCGGTGATTGAACGAAGCAGTTCACCTGCTTTACTTGCCTGTGCTGCACTTTCGCCACCTTGCGTACGACATTGCTGCATAATGCTCACCACTTCTTGCGTACGCCCTTGTAAGGTAGAAATAATGCTCTCAATCTCTTGCGTTGAATCTTGGGTACGTTGCGCAAGTGAGCGAACCTCATCTGCTACTACCGCAAAGCCACGGCCTTGTTCACCGGCACGCGCCGCTTCAATGGCGGCATTGAGTGCCAGTAAGTTTGTTTGCTCAGCGATGCCACGAATAACGTCTAGTACAGAGCCAATGGTTTCAGCGTCTTTTTCTAACTGCGACACCACGCTTGACGCATTACCGAGTGAATCAGATAAGTGGTTAATTTGCACCACCGTTGATTCAACCTCAGAACGACCTTGCTGCGCGCTTAAGTTAGTCGACTCAGCTTTTTTCGCTGCGGCTTCAGTATTGTGTGAGATATCTTGAATCGTTGCCTGCATTTCGGTGGCAGCTGTGGCAACCATATCAGCTTCGTGCAGCTGCTCTTGCATACCTGAGCTAGTTGCTGCAGTCGTTTCAGATAAATGTTCTGTTGCCACGTTAAGAGTACTTAGCGCTGTATTTACCTCGTAAATCAGCTTTTTAAAATCACTGATCAAGCTATTAAAGTCGATCGTCATAGTGGTGATTTCGTCTTTACCTGATTGAGTAATCGACATGCTTAAGTCGTTATTGCGACGAATCTCGTTAATCGTGTGGTACACACGTTCGATAGGCTGAATAATTGAGCGGCTAGTAAAGTAAACTAATAACATCACTAAAATGCTCGCAATTATAAACACAAGAATGGCAATCAACTGCGCACTAGCAGCACTCGATTCTACAAACTCTTTAGTTTGTGTGGTCAGTTGGCTGACAATTGCATCACTAAGCTCAACACTGCGTTTCATCTCACCGAGTGCCCCTGATTCTAAATCAAGGCCCAAGGCAACTTGTGCATCAACTAAGGCTTTAAATTTACTTTGATAAGTCGCAAGCAAACTAAGCAATTGATTTTCGTAATTTGCATCGAACCCTGCGTTTTTAATCTCTGAGCTAAAACTAGCAACTAAATCATCAAACTTACCCATGTACTTTAAATCAAAGCGCAGCATAAAGTCTTTTTCTGCACGGCGAAGCTGTAGCATTAAAGTTAGTAATTTATAGTTTTCGCGCTCACTTAATAATGTTTCTACTTGATGCACCGCACCACGTAAATCACCATAAAGTGCATCTTTAGGGTGTAAACCTATTTTCTTTTGTAGTACCACAACTTCATTGAAGTCATCGTAATAAGTTTTCGCAAGACGTCTAAATTCATTTAGCTTAGATGAGTCCATCGACAAATCTTTCACTAACTCGTCTAGTCGCGCCATTTTATTTTTTAGCTGCGAATACTCTTTTTCAAAAAGCTCAAGGCTATCGACATCTTTGTAAAACAAAAAGTTTTTTTCATGTTTACGCATCGCAAGTTCATGAATGTCGAGCTCCTCCGCATTTTGAATTGTTTCGTTGAGCTTTAGCATCATGCGCGACTCAAAGATAATTACACACAGCATCACAATCATTGCAAGACCAACAACGAGCGCGTTTAACTGCAAACGTCGCTTTATAGTTAAGTTTTGTAATACATTCATTCAAAGTGCCCTATAGAAACATGCATTTAAAGTATAGCTAAACTATTTAAAGCAGCTAATAAAAAGTGGTTAAACTTGCCGCGCATTTTCCAATATAAGGTACTTTTAAACAATCAGTTTTTGTTCTAAATCAACCTGTTGCCATAGATGTTTATGCAATTTATCCAGCTTTTCCCATTGTTTTTTTTGCAACCAATCAACCAAAGGCGCTGGATCGCTCGGAAAATTGAGTTTTTTGTTCTGTGGCGATTGCAACCAATCATCCATCGCATTGGGGTTTAAATAGCTCATCACATGGGCTGCACCCATCGACAATAGCGTCTGCGCATTAATCCCCTGCTCAAATTGTTTTCCAAGTGGTTTTAGCAATAGCTTTTTACCTAATTGTAACGCTTCACTCGCAAGTTCAAATCCGGCGTTGCCAATTACACCACCAGCATTGGCCAAATCATTTAAAAACCCAACGCGTGAAGGTGCCCGCAGATGAATATTTCCGATTGAACAATCTTGCGCATCTGGGTGATAACAGTAAAACTCACGCTCAGGAAAGTCTTTAAGGTAGTCGACCACACTATCTAAATTCTCAAAAGGTAGATACACCAACACCTTATTTTCGACCATCACCGGGTTATCATGATGATGATTTGCAATAAATGGCGGAATGATGTTTTCTGCATAAGGCTGCCAATGCACTCCTAAATAAACACTCGCTGGCGCATAGTTACGGATTAGGGCACGACGAAAGAAAGCTCGGCCAAACATCGGCACTTTATCAGATAAAAACGCCGCTTGATGGCTCATACCAATAACTGGGATACCTTGCTGTTTAGCAGCCCAAGCGGTAATCGGCTCAAAGTCATTAAACACCAAGTCATAGTGACGTAAATCAAGGTTTTTTATATCTTTAATCAATTGTAGTGGGCGCGCATTTTTCAACGTTTTAAAGCTATCAACTTGCCCCGATTTGCTGGTAAACGACAAACCTCGGAAAGCTCGGTAATCAGCAAAATCGTCCATATCAAAGTAGTCTTGCTCTTTACGACCCGAAAACACATAGTCAACATCGACGCCTAATGCTTTAAAGGTCGTTGCCATTACTCGAGCTCGAGTAATATGGCCATTACCCGTACCTTGAATACCGTACAAAATTCTCATATAGATCCCACCACCATTACAGCTAATACTGCACAACTTGAACCCATCACTGCGCCAATCACCACATCAGCAGGGTAATGCACACCAATAATCACTCTAGATGCCGCAACCCCTGATGCCCACATTAGCCACAGCACAGCAAATTCCGGAAAATAGATAGTCAAAATCGTCGCTACCACGAATGCCCCTGCACTATGCCCCGACGGTAAGCTAAATTGATCGCTCGGCACTAAATAAGCACCTTGCACTAAGCAGTCGCAAGGTCTAACCCGCGCGATACGCTTTTTAGCTAAAAAGTAAATAGGTCGCTCAATAGCAAAGCCCACCAATATACTCATCGCCAGTTGTTGAAAGTGCAGCTGCTCGGTGAACCACCAAAAACCAAGAAACAACACCACGTAAAGTCCGCCATCGCCGCTTTTCGAAAAGCCGAGCGCTGATCTTCTAAGCCAAACTGGCGAAGCGTCATTGAATACACTTAAAAACAGCTGTTCATCCACTTTTGCCAATTTAGTAAGTATGTTGTTTGCCATGGTGAGCTCCTTGTCATACTTTGCGTCTAATTTTTATACTCATCTCAGCTTAGGCGCTAAAAATAACAATTAGGTGACGCTTTTGAGACACTAATGTTGCGATGGCGAAATTCCTTTGATTTAAACCAATAATCCGCTATTAAGTCGTTGTTATTGAGTTGTATCAGGGTATACTGAGTACTAAACAGACAGTCTCTTTAGAGGATGAAAAAATGGATTACAGCACTTCTGATTTATGCGACCACTTTGCAGATGTGGTTGATGTGCTCGAACCAATGTTTATCAATTTTGGTGGACGCCCAAGCTTTAGTGGTCGAGTAAAAACCGTTAAATGCTTTGAAAATAACGAGCTGATCCGCGAAATTTTATCAACCGATGGCACCGACAGCGTGTTATTGATTGATGGTGGTGGTTCTACCCGACGCGCCCTGATTGATATAGAGCTGGCTGAAATCGCATTAGAAAACAACTGGCAAGGCATTATCGTTTACGGTGCCATTCGTCATGTTGATGAACTTGAAGAGCTAGACTTAGGCATTCAAGCAATTGCCTCTATTCCTGTTGCTGCCGATAGTGAAGGTGCAGGTGAAGACGGCATTGGCGTTAACTTCGCAGGCGTATCTTTCTTTGATGACGACTTTGTTTACGCTGATAGCACCGGTATTATATTATCTGCTGAAGAATTAGAGTTAGAAATAATAGAAGACTAATCTCGGTGACAAACTACCTTAAAATTTATGATGAAGCGGCGGTAAAGCACTTATGTGTCCGCCGCGCTAACGAACTCAAAGCTTGGCAAGCCCTTGCCCTTCTCGACACTCAAGTTAACGCCCCACAAGCACTCATCGATGCAAAACAATTCGGTATTCGCTATGTTTTAGTTGGCGTATGTGAAGATATTGGCCCTCGCGCTAACTTAGGTAACGGTGGCTCAGGGCAAGCGTGGCAAGCATTTTTAAAACGCTTTTTAAACCAAACGCATAACCAGTTTTTAAATCACGAGCGTGTGTTGCTACTTGGCGAAGTGGCCCTTGATGACTTAAACCAACAAGCTGCTGACCTTGATAATAAAAACGACGCCGACTTAGCCAAACTACGTGAATTATGCGCTGATATAGACACCCGCGTTGAGCAAGTGCTTGCAATGATTTTTGCAGCTGGCCTTGAGCCAATTGTAATCGGTGGCGGCCATAACAACTGCTTAGGTATTTTACGCGCCCTTAGTAAGCAACATGGCAAACCAGTCAACGCTATCAACTTAGACCCTCATGCTGACTTCAGAGAGTGTGAAGGCCGTCATAGCGGTAATGGTTTTAGATATGCTTACAGTGAAAACCACCTTGCTGATTATCATGTGATGGGTTTACACGAATTTAAAAATAACCAAGCGATTATGGATGCCCTGACAAGCGCAAACTTCACGTTTGATAGTTACCAAGACATTCAAGTACGTCGCAAAGTTGATCTATCTTCAGCGTGTCAACACGCATTAGCGCAGTTTGATAATGCACCGCTTGGAGTCGAAGTCGACCTAGACAGCATCTCACTAATGCCGGTTAGTGCATACACCAACTGTGGCTTTAGTGTAAGTGATGCCGAACACTTTGTGCATTTAGCTGCCAGCCAAACAACGGCTCGCTACCTTCATTTATGCGAAGGCGCCCCATCACAACACCCAGTTGGTTTAGAAGCAGGTATGAACGACGCAGGCCAAATAATCACCGCCCTAGTGAATGCGTATTTGCAGGCGAGAGAGGCAAGTTAGAAAGAAGCGTGTAACGACTGATTTTTGTGAGGTCGGGACGAACTAAGCGATACCAACACATAGAAGCGGTCAGCTCTCAGCCTTCAGCGGTCAGACGCGCGAAACAAGTTTCACGCCTACCTGTACGACCCTTAAATTGGCAGCAAGATTCGAGATAAAACGCGATGTAACAAGTCAAACTGCTCGCTAACTTTCAATCTGATAGCTGACGACTTTAACTTACCCCTGATGCTCTAACCGCCACTGTTTTAACCACGACATCATGCCTACGCTGCTAAGCGGGTAATTAAAGTAATAGCCCTGGGCGGCGTAGGTGTTCAACGACTTAACAAATTTAAGTTGCTCTAGGGTTTCTACCCCTTCACAAATCACCTTGGCATTATTTTGATTATGCATATCCACCATGCCAGAGACTAGGCTACGAACTTGGCTTTGATGGGCAAAATCAGCGGTCAACGATGCTGCTACTTTAATATACTCAACATTAAGATTAGGCAGCTTAGCAAGCCAAATAGGCGTGTCACCAAAACCATCGATACACAGCTTTATACCAATGCTATTTAGCCTTGCTACCATGGCTTTACCTTGGTCATCTAAGCCCATAAATAAATCGAGTGGACATTCAATGATTAAATCACCCGGTTCTAAGCGGTGCTCAGTCATTATGCGGTCAACAAATTCAATAAACTCTTCGTGCAGCATTTCTGGGCCAAACACGTTAATACTAAGAGGCAGTTCAATACCTTCCATACGCAGTGCCATAGCAAGCTCTGCAGCACGCTCAATAACATACGCTGCCACAGGGTAACTTAGGCCAGCGACACGAATATCATCAATAAATTTGTTAGCCGAAAGAATGCCTTGTTTTGGATGCTGCCAACGTAGCAGCAATTCTAAAAACTCAATTTTCTCGTCGCTGTTACGAATAACTGGCTGAAAATAAAGCTCAAGTTCGCTGGCAAAATCTAAGTGAGCTAATTCGCGTAGACGTGCTTGTTGCTCTAATTGCTCGATCATCATTTGCGGATGATAAGGCACAATTTCTCGCTCAGGGTTTGAATCAAGGGCAAGGTTGGCAAATGAAATTAAGTTTTCGAAGCTGTATTCTGGTTCGTCACAGTTCACGTAACTGGCGCGCACTTTTACTTCAATCGTACAATTAGCAACGTTGAATGGCTTTAATGTGACTTGCCTAATTTGGCTGATCAGCTGCTCATGAAGGTGTTTTTGCTCTTCGAGTGAGCAAATAAACGCAAAGTTTAAGCCCCCTAAATGCGCTAATTTTTCTGTATTTGCGGTGTTACTTGTCATACTCAGTACAGCATCAACACTGAGTTGCTGTTTAATACGTGTGGCCGATTGCGCTAATAATAAATCACCAAAGTCACGACCAATATGCTGGTTAACATCGTTAAAGCCTTCAAGGCGGATCATCACTAGTGCGCAGTTTGCTGAGTGCTCTTGGGTCCATGAAACAAAGCTATTTCTAAGTGCATTACGATCAGGTAAGCCAGTCAGTGGAGCGGCATCTAAATCATCGTTATGGAGCGGTTCTACTTCAACCTGCTCATCTTCTTCGGGCTCTTCGTAATTAAAAAAGCCTGAAACAGATAAAATAACTACCGAGAAAACAAGCCAATATAGGGCTGTGTCGAGCAATAGGTGGGCAGAGTATAAAACCGCAAACGAAATTGCGGCAGAGACACTCAATATTATGGCAAGCCAATTAGTGGTGCGAAATGCTTGCCATAAATGAAAACATAAAGCTAAAGCAAGTAAGATCACCAGCCAAGGTAATCCTAAGCTTAAAATAGCTAAACCTAGTACGCCATTAACGACTAGGCTTAGTCTTAAAATAGGGTTTTGGGTTACGCATAGGGCACAGATCATTGCCATAAAAACGCTACCAGCTAAAAACACTGGCACTACATCACTTGTTAAATTTACGAGTTGCGTGCTACTACTCGCTAAACTAAAAATCAATGACATGTAATCCAAACTGCGTAATAAAACTTATCTAACTAAGTCTACCCAAAATCCACAGATTTAACAGTTTATTTACGCCGAATTGGTAACTTAATTGTGCTGGGTGGGATATTTGCCAATGAGCAATATCAGCACGAGCCCCCACTTTTAACACACCACGATCGTCAAGACCTAACGCACCCGCGGCGTTTCGTGTTACGCCAGCTAATGCTTGCTCTGGTGTCATACGGAAAATAGTGCACGCCATATTCATCATTAAGTGCAATGAACATAATGGTGAAGTTCCAGGGTTGAAGTCAGTTGAAATGGCGATCGGAACTTGGTACTGCTGGAGTAGTTCGATCGGTGGGTATTTTGTTTCGCGTAAAAAGTAAAATGCACCTGGTAACAATACCGCTGCAGTGCCCGCTTTGGCCATTGCTTGAATGCCTGCTTCATCTAAGTGTTCAATATGATCTGCCGATAAGCCATTAAATTCTGCAACGAGCTCTGCGCCATGTTGATTAGATAACTGCTCAGCGTGCAACTTAACCGGTAAATTGTGCTTTTTAGCCGCTTCAAACACACGGCGAGTTTGCTCGTTGCTAAAGCCAACGTTTTCACAAAAAGCATCAACCGCATCAGCTAAACCAGCTTCAACAACACGGTCAAGCATCTCACCGCACACTAAATCAATGTACTCATCGCTACGGCCTTCATATTCAGGCGGTAATGCATGAGCACCTAAAAACGTGGTTTTAACATCAACCGGGTGGTTCTCGCCGAGTAAACGAGCCACTTCGAGAAGTTTAATTTCGTTTTCGCAATCAAGACCATAGCCAGATTTAACCTCGACAGTCGTCACGCCTTCTGCGTATAGCACATTTAAGCGCTCTTTAGCACTAACAAACAGTGTTTCGTGGTCGGCTTCGCGAGTTGCACGTACGGTGCTTGCAATACCGCCACCGTTTGCAGCGATTTGTTCGTAGCTAACACCTTGCAAACGCTGCTCGAATTCTTCTGCGCGGCTACCGGCAA
The DNA here is from genome assembly GCF_004208935.1 of Pseudoalteromonas sp. CO109Y. Lineage (NCBI taxonomy): Bacteria > Pseudomonadati > Pseudomonadota > Gammaproteobacteria > Alteromonadales > Pseudoalteromonadaceae > Pseudoalteromonas > Pseudoalteromonas sp. CO109Y. The sequence goes on along the minus strand of NZ_SGPD01000037.1, from coordinate 13,199 downwards.
ACACTAAGTGAGTGTGACAATCAATTAACCCAGGTGTTAACCACTGCCCTTTTGCAGATACAGTTGGCGTTTCTAACGCGTCAAATTTAGGTAAATCGGTTTGTGCACCTAACCAGGCAATTTTGCCATCTTTAACGGCAATCGCTGCATTTTCAATGGCGCCGTAGGGTGCATCAACAGCAGGATCCATTGTGGCGATATTGGCATCTGTGATCAGTAAATCCCAGAGCGCTTGATCATTGTTGGTTGTGTGCATTTTTCACCTATCTTGATGCTTGCTAAAGGCTCAGTATGAGCCTAAATTTAAATTTGCTTAAAGTTTATCAACTCATCTTGTATATACAAGAAAATTATGTCACCTTGTAACACACTGTTAACTTATAAATAAACTTTTCATAATGAGCGTCCCTAAGTTTGCGCAAATAAAAGAATTCATTCTGGAAAATATTCAATCGGGAGAATGGCAAGAAAACGACCGTGTCCCTTCAGAAAACGAACTCACCAGTCAATTTCAAGTTAGCCGTATGACAGCTAGGCGCGCGCTCAGTGAGTTAACCGATGCAGGTATCTTAACCCGCAGCCAAGGCCAAGGTACTTTTGTTGCCAGTTTCAAATCACAATCTTCGTTACTAGAAATCAAAAACATTGCCGATGAAGTTAAAGCACGCAACAGCAATTACAGTTGTACGATTTTAGTGATGGAATCAATCAGCGCTATTGCCCCCATCGCGATTGCTTTGGGTGTCGAGGTCGACAGCCATGTTTATCGAAGTGTGATTGTGCACAATGAGAACGAGCAACCTCTGCAAGTTGAGGAGCGTTTTGTGAACCCTGCTCTTGCTAAAGACTACTTACAACAAGATTTTCACAGCCTAACACCCCACGAATACTTATCGCAGAACGCCCCGCTCACTGAGGCTCGCCATACGGTCGAAGCAATCATGCCCAATCAAGAAATGTGTGAATGGCTCAACCTGTACAACGAAGAGCCATGCTTACAAGTGATCCGCCGAACTTGGTCATCGCAAGGCATTGTAAGCTTTGCGCGCTTAGTCTCACCGGGCAGTAAATACCGACTGGGCGGCCACCTAACTTTTAAAAAGTAGCTAAATAGGCGCTTGATAACGAAAATTCAGTGACTCAATCGCCGAGCCATCAATGAGGCGCTCACCTTTATCATGGCTAGTAAATGTCGGTGGCTGATTACCCTGCTCAGCACATTTTTGCTGGTAATAATCTACTTTTGTTGGATGCGCCGGATTAACCACATTATAAATGCTGCTCGCGCTTGACCAGTTTCCAATTACAGAAAAAATCGCCGCTATCACATCTTGCTGCTGTACCATATTTACCACTTGCTGACTTGAGCTAGACAGCTCTTTACCTGCAACAAACTTACCTGGGTCGCGCCCAGGACCAACAAGGCCCGCTAAACGTAATACTTTACCACCGGCATTTAGCACTAACTGCTCAGCATCAAATAGCAGTTGCTGGCGCGCTGATTGGCAATTAATTGCTGTGCTCTCATCGTAATGACCATTATCAGCAGGGTAAACACCTGTCGAAGAACATAAAATAAAGCCTTTACACTTTAGCTGCTTGGCAAGCTCAAGCCCTGCTTGCAAAGTGGCTAAATAATTACTTTCTGAGCTGCGACTACGCGGTGGAATTGCACACACCCACCATGCCTCTTCAAGCGATACATCATGTACAAGTTCATCGCCAGCAAACGCAAACTGACGCTGAAAATGATGTTCGTGTTCGCGACTACGGTGTGTGCCTTGCACTTGCCATGCTAATTCTTTTGCCTTAATACAAAGAGCTTGGCCGAGCCAGCCTGCGCCTAACACTACCATTTTGTTATCACTAACAGTCATTTAGTAACTTACCTTATGTATTATGTAATATTTTATTAATAACCATCGCTTTGCAGTGTAGCGATTTGGGTGCAAATATGATTAGATAGGTAACTCTACCCGATAATAAAAACACGTGCACCTATGTTAAATAACCTCTCTTTACGTAAAAAAATATTACTACTCATCGGCGGGACGATAAGTGTACTACTGATCATCGCGTCTAGTTTTTTTGTTAGCCATATTGCTGAACTATCGCGCCAAGCTATTCAACGCGAAGCCGACAGCTATTTACAGAGTGAGCGACTTTCAATGCAAGGTTACTTTGCCAAATACGGTAAAGTAGTACAAACCTTCGTGACAAATCCGCATTTAGTGAATTGGTTCGACAACTGGACTAAACGTGACCAAAGCCTTGATAACCAGCCTGGATACGACAGCGTTAATCAAGATTTTGTGCGTATCAGTGGCAACGATGACAACATCTTATCTGCCTTCTTTGCATCTGCAACAACAGGTGAGTACTTCAAAGAAAACGAGCGTACCACTCATTATAATGGCCAACCTTACTACGCTTACAAACGTGGTTGGTGGCAAGATGCCTTAAAGATCAACAAACTTTATGTTGGTCCTATTTCTGTGGATTTAACCACGGGTAATGCCTCTGCAGTTGTACAACAGCCTGTTTATAAACAAAACAAACTAATAGGCTTCGGTGGTGTTGATTTACAGCTAAATAATATCAACGACATGGTTGAAGAAATTCGCTTTAATGGCCAAGGCTTTGGTTTCTTGCTTGATGGCAATCAAAAGGTTGTGCACTTATCTAAGCGCACTGGCCACAAGCTATCTGTGACTGACGAAGGTCCGAATGGCAAAGAAGGCTTAGATGCCCTCGAAAAACAATTTAGCGACACATCAGGCTTTAGCGAATTAAACCGCGCGATGAAAAGCCAAAAAGATGGCAGCAGCTTTGTTACTTTCAAAGGTGAGCAATATTACGTTGTATACAACCGCCTTGAGCTAGAAACCCCTTACCTTGATTGGTACGTGGGTATTTTAATTCCAACAAGTATGATTGATGAGCCAGTAAATGATGCAGTGATGACAACCACAACCTCAGTGATCATCATTCTTGCGATTATCATTGCGATGATCTTCTGGGCCACGCAAATGATCACCAAGCCGCTGACTAAACTGACTTACATTATGCGTGATATCGCATCAGGTGATGGCGATTTAACACAGAAAATCGAAATCAAGAGTAATGATGAAGTGGGCCAACTTGCTCATCACATGAATACCTTCATCGATAAACTTCGTGCAATGATGCTAAATACGGCTGCGCAGGCCGAACAACTTAGCCAAGCTGCGAGCCAGTTGAAAATTGTATCGCAAAAAACCAACGATGAAATTCAGCAAGAGAAGCAACAAGTTGACAGTGTGAGTGCGGCTGTAACCGAAATGGCGTCTACAGTGATGGAAATCTCGCGCAATGCCCAGCACACTAATAATGCCGCTGAAGAAGTGCAAACCATCACCGTTGACGGTACGAAACGCTCTACTCAAGCTCAGTCAGTCATGACCGCTCTTGCAAGCCATATTGGTGAAGCGTCTAAAGTGGTTGCGGGTCTTGAGCAAGAAAGTGGCAACATTGGCGCGGTAGTTGATGTTATCAACTCAATAGCAGAGCAAACCAACTTACTCGCACTAAACGCGGCGATAGAAGCAGCCCGTGCTGGCGAGCAAGGTCGAGGCTTCGCTGTTGTTGCTGATGAAGTTCGTTCACTGGCAAGCAGAACGCAAGAATCAACAGATGATATTCGCAACATGATTAGCCGTTTACAGCAAATTGCCCAACAAGCATCGACTATGATGCAACAAGGTCAAGAGCGTGCTGAAGGCTCAGTTGAGCAAACACAAATTGTATTGCAAGCTCTACAAGATATCGCGCAATCTGTGACAAATGTGCAAGATCAAAGTCATCAAATTGCGACTTCGACAGAGCAGCAAACTGTGGTTGCAGAAGATATTAACAATAGCTTGGCAGCGATTAATCACTTAGTGAATAGCACTGCGGATCATGCCCATGAATTGGCGGATGAAGCACGTGATTTGAATGAATTGGCAGCCGCTTTAAATAAGACGGTGAATCAATTTAAGTTATAAAGATAAATTGCTGAAGTAGTTAAAAACCCGATGTCACCTGAAGATGACATCGGGTTTTTATCGTCAGCCTTCCCTGTTAGTCGTGGCGCAACCGCTTTCGCGTGTTCCATAAATTCGTGCCACTGTTGCTTGTTCCATAAAGCAACTCCTTTGTCGGTCAATCCTTGTATTGGTTGCGTTTGTACTTGTTCCATATAGTCTCCTCCTTACGCTAGCTTCATCCTGTTTGGCTCCTGCCTAAGCTTATTCCTTGCTATCATCTCCATTCACTTTATCCATAAAGCGTTGCCATTGTGCGCTACTCCATAACGCCTTGTTACTTCCTTGTTGTCCTTTGTGCGTAGTTACATTATCCATACTGTAAACTCCTTGCGGTTTATCGTCCGTTACTCCTACAGCCCTTCCTTGCTGTGCTCCATTACCCATCCTTGTAGATTAATGCGGTGATTATCGCTTAGCGATGATATACACAGCATGAATCAAACCTGGAATGTACCCTAATAAGGTTAAAAGAATATTAATCCAGAACTGCGCACCTAAACCTACCTGTAAAAATACGCCGAGAGGTGGAATTAAAACCGATAAAATAATACGTATTAAATCCATGACTCACTCCTTGAAAAAGATAAGCCCAGCCAAAGCTGGGCTATATAGGGCTTGCTATTATTCAGCAACAATCGTTAATTCATCGATTACTTTGCGAACATCTTCAGCATTTTCAGCAATGCTTACCGCTAATTGCTTTTCTGCATCAGACTCAACAGTACCTTTTAGTGTTACCACACCCATGTCAGTATCAACATCGATGTCTGTACCACCTACTTCTGAGTTAAATAAATAACGTGTCGTGATCACAGTACTGATTTTTGCGTCGGTTAAGTCGCTTTCTGCTGAATCAGCTTTGTCTGATTTCATGTGCTTAGCTTTCATGTTTTTAACAACAGTTAGTTTGTTATCAACAGAGCTAACACCGTCTAGGCTAAGAACTAGCTCTTCAGCAAGCTCTTTATCTAATTCGCTATCAACTTTACCTGTAAGTACAACCTTGCCATTCGTTACATCAGTGTTGATGTCAAAGTTGTTAAGGTTTGTGTTCATAAGAAGCACAGTTTCTGCCTTACCATCAATCCAAGCATCTTTACTTTCATTTTCCCAGCTGCTTGCCTGAGCTGACATGCTAGTTGCACCAATTACTAAAGCGGCAATCATAGATTTGTTAAAAGTGTTCATAATCTTTCTCCTTTTGATTAAAGACACTTTTACTAATGCGACTATAATGCCAACTATTTATTTGTTTATTTTCAGTGAGTTAAACACCTATTCAGCGACTATTTATATTCATTTAGGTAAAGATTTACAAGCTGCTCGGTAAGAAGTTCACGATGTTGCAAAAATGGCCACTTAGTTGCTGATTTTATTAATCTGTGGTTAATTTAACGAAGTTGTTTATTAGCAAAAAACACAAACCATTGATTTATATAAAAATAAACTTTGGCCTAAGGCTTGCTTCGTAATTAATAACTAAAAAATCACCTTTAAAATCACAACAGGAAACTACCATGGCCGTTAAACTTGAAGATCGCCCAATCGATCAAGTAAGAGAAGAAGTCATTGATCAACTCATTTATAACTACAGTCATGCTGTTATTTCAGCCGAAGCATTTGAACGCCGACTAGACCAGGCAATGGCAGCCACTAGCAACGAAGTACTGGTTGAACTAGTTGCAGATTTAGAGCTAAAAGCAGATATTGACTACAAATCGCATAAGCATGCGCAATTTAAACCTCACTATAGCCACAGCAGCGACAACGAAAGCCTGCAGCTTCGTAGTATTTTGGGTTCAAATGAGCGCAGCGGCCAATGGGTAGTACCAAAAGAAATTCACCTAACAAACTGCCTAGGTTCAATCGAACTCGACTTTAGCGAAGCAATTTTCCAACATCAGCATGTCACCATTTACGTGAACTGCATTTTAGGAAACGACGAAATCTACGTACCAGAACATGTAAATGTGGTATCTAAATTGTTTAGTGTAATTGGCAGTGTAGAGAATAAATCTGTAGCCTTAAATAAAGGCCAAGGCCCAACCATCACTATTGAAGGTAATGTATGGCTAGGCTCAGTCGAGATTTCAGTTAAACGTACCATGAAAGAAAAGTTCATCAGCTTTGCCAACAGCCTAAAAGCCAGTTGGAAAGAAATGAATAAGGTGCAGTAAAAGTTGCGAGGTGCTAGGTGCTAGGTGCTAGGTGCTAGGTGCTAGGTGCTAGTTATCGTAGCCACAGTTTTACATCGCGCAATATAATAAGATAACGCGCGAAATAAATTTCACGCCTACATCAAACGTGGGAACGGCTTTAGCCGTGAATAAAGTAAAGCTGTTCGGCGCTAAAACGCACCCTACACCGTAGGCGTCACGCTTGCTTGGCGCATCTTAAACACCACACAACACGCAACCATCGCGCGAAATAAATTTCACGCCTACATCAAACGTGGGAACGGCTTTAGCCGTGAATAAAGTAAAGCTGTTCGGCGCTAAAACGCATCCTACACCGTAGGCGTCACGCTTGCTTGGCGCGTCTTATATGCAACGCCATTCCATCAACCTATGCCTGACCAACAAACAACACCGCTCGGCTCAAAACTGACGCCTGAAAGCTGATAGCTCACTAAACTTCACACCCACATCAAAGACATCTAATCGCACAAAGAGGATATGAGGTGCTTCGCTTTAGAGATAACAAAAATATTATTATCACTTCCTCATTCTTTTCTCATTCACTTCTCTTTGTGCAATTATTTTCGCGCGAAATAAATTTCACGCCTACACCGTAGGCGTCACGCTTGCTTGGCGCGTCTTATATACAACGCCATTTGATCAACCTATGCCTGACCAACAAACAACACTGTTCAACTTAAAACTGACAGCTTATGACTTAAAGCTTCACTGGTCATTATTCCTCTCACTCGGGATATCACTAAAATACTCTACAAACTCAACTTCAAAACCTGCAGGGTCGATGAAATATACATTTTTACGATATGGATTTTCTGGGCCGTGTTTATCAATTTCATAACCGGCTGAAACAAGACGTTCAACTACGGCATTAATATCGTTTGTCACATAAGCAAAATGAGCAAGGCCTACTTGGTGGCCTGCTAAATCACGGTTTTCAGCTTCACCGTTATCGCTTAATGCAAGATATTGGTAATCATCACCAAAGTGCAGCCACTTGCGCGGTTTGCCCGACCATTTGCTATCGCCTTGGCTACGCACACGCCAATGCGGGAACGCGGCTTTATAAAAGTGCAGCATGTCATCAACATTACTAACAACAAGGTTTACGTGTTCTAAATACATGGTAGTTTTCCTTTTTATTTTTAAACTGCCACCAAGATAAAACCTCAAGTTAAGTTTAGGTAAAGCGTTTTTTCAAATAAAAAAGCCCCACTAAAGTGAGGCTTTTAAAAAATGATTCGTTATTTATAAATTAACTACCTGCAACCTGCATTTGTTCAATCAATACAGAGCCAGTTTGAATACCGCCGCGGCGCTCGATGTCTCCACCTAAGCCCACAACAGCCTTAAACATATCTTTTAAGTTACCAGCAATCGTGATTTCACTTACTGGGTATTGAATTTCACCATTCTCAACCCAGAAGCCCGCTGCACCACGTGAGTAATCACCCGTTACCGTGTTCACACCTTGGCCCATAAGTTCAGTTACTAATAAACCTGTGCCCATGGTTTTTAAAAGCGCTTTTAAATCGGCATGGGTTTGTTCAACTAACCAGTTATGAATACCACCAGCATGACCCGTTGGTGCCATCGACAGTTTACGTGCCGCGTAGCTTGCTAATAGGTAAGTTTGCAGCTCACCACCTTGAATAATTTCACGGTCTACAGTTTTTAAACCTTCAGCATCAAACGGTGAAGACGCTAAACCTTTTAATAAATGCGGGCGCTCAGAGATATTTACACAATCGCTAAATACTTTAGTGCCTAAGCTATGAAGCAGGAAGCTCGATTTACGATAAAGCGCACCGCCACCAATCGCCGACACTAAATGACCGAATAATGAGTTAGCAATATCTGCTCTAAAGATCACTGGTACTTTCATGGTACCGAGCTTTTGGCTGTTAAGCTTAGCCAAGGTTTCGGTTGCTGCTTCGAGGCCTACTTTTGTAGCATCATTTAAGTCATCTTTATGGCGCGCGATGGTATAAGCCGAGTCACGCTGCATTTGCTCGCCTTCTTTACCAATCACCATCGTACTAATGCTATGACGCGTACGCGGGTAACCTGCAATCATGCCATGGCTGTTACCATAAACACGTAAACCTTGGTGAGAAGAAAAACTCGCACCATCTGAATTTACAATGCGCTCATCGGCATTTAACGCCGCTTGTTCTGCTTGATGACAAAACTCCACACCTTGCTCTGGGCTAACTTCCCACGGGTGGTATAAATCTAAATCTTGCGGTGCAAATTCAAGTAACTCTTTATCAGCGATACCATTAAATGGGTCGTCAGAGGTGAACTTTGCAATATCAATGGCTTTTTCGACCACTGTACGTAATGTTTTAGGGTTTAAATCGGCTGTTGAAGCAGAGCCTTTGTTATTACCCACATAAACACTAATACCTAAGCCACCGTCTTGGTTAAACTCTATTGTTTCAACTTCGCCCATGCGCGTGCTGACAGACAAACCTGATGTGCTTGACATCGCCGCTTCAGCCGCAGTAGCACCCAATTTTTTTGCATGCTCCAGTACTTCGCTTACAGCGTCTTTCACTTCAGAAATGTGTTGATAAATAGGATCTTTCATCTTGTGTGTCCTAGGTTCTGATATTTTTTATAGTGTAACGAATGCTAACACACTGCGAGACCTGCATCAGCTAATATTAATCATTAACTAAATGGCGTATAATAGCGAATAGTTAAGTTTACTGAATGAGCATCCTTATGGCGAAGAAGAAAAAGCCACTTATCGAAGAAGAAATTATTTACGTATCAAAAAGCGAATTAAAACGTGAAGCCATGCAATATCATGGTCTGGGTGCTGAAATTGCAAAAATGCCGAAAAAGCAACGCGATCGTTTACCGCTTAATCACGACTTAAAAGAAGCGTTAGTTGTTTCTGATAAAGTAAGTGATAAGAGCGATGCTTACCGTCGTAACTTAAACTACATCGCAAAAGTATTACGTACCACAGAAAACGTTGATGAAATCCAAGCGATGATCGACATCATGCTTAATAAAAACAATCAAGCCGATGTTTTGATGAACAAAATCGAAACCCTGCGCGATGATTTGATTAAACAAGGTGACGACCTGATCAATTCAACAATTGATCAATACCCTTCTCTTGAGCGCCAAAAAATGCGCCAATTAGTGCGTAGCGCCGCAAAAGAAGTGAAAGCAGAAAAGCCAGCCAAGAATTACAAAGAGTTATTCCAGTATCTAAAAGATGCGATTATGGTTTAATTTCTTCACGCGAAATAAATTTCACGCCTACATCACCGTAGGCGTCACGCTTGCTTGGCGCGTCTTGAACACCACTCAATACTCAACCATCGCGCGAAATAAATTTCACGCCTACAACCAAATACAATTCCAAAACGGGTAATCGCCAACGTGTTTAACTAATCTTGCGCGTAGAGGGTTTGCGACTACATATCGAGCTTGATGTATTAGGTCGTTTTCATCTCTGATTTGATGATCATAAAAATTACTTTGCCAGACTACGACTTTGCGCCCCTTTCTCTTACGAATAGACATGGTCACCATGCTTTTATACAGCTTAATTACTGCTGATAAGTTTTGCTGAGGGCGAAGTTGAAATATCCAATGTAAATGGTCAGGCATGAGAACAAAGCAGATTGTCTCTACTTTATCTTCCAAATAGTATATTGCTTTGGCAGCATCAACTGCATATAGGTAGTTGGCAAATATAGGTACTCGATTCTCACAACAAAGAGTTACTGAATAATAGCAATTTGAATGTGAGTTACGCCCTTTAAGTCTCTTCCTTGACGAAAACATAAACCTATCAATCCTGAAGGTAAAACCTGATCTTAGAACTTAAAAACACACCTAGCCAATTTACACCAAAAATGTTTGAACCTCGCAATACAAAAACATCGCGCGAAATAAATTTCACGCCGACATCAATCGTAGGCGTCACGCTTGCTTGGCGCGTCTTGAACATCACACAAGACAAAAACACTGCGCGAAATAAATTTCACGCCTGCATCACCGTAGGCGTCACGCTTGCTTGGCGCGTCTTAAACACCACACAACACGCAACTAACGCGCGAAATATATTTCACGCCTGCATCACCGTAGGCGTCATGCTTGCTTGGCAAGTCTTAAATGTCACACAATACTCAACTATCGCGCGAAATAAATTTCACGCCTACATCAATCGTAGGCGTCACGCTTGCTTGACGCGTCTTGAACACCACTCAATACAAACACATCGCGCGAAATAAATTTCACGCCTGCATCACCGTAGGCGTCACGCTTGCTTGGCGCGTCTTAAACATCACACAATACTCAACTATCGCGCGAAATAAATTTCACGCCGACATCAATCGTAGGCATCACGCTTGCTTGGCGCGTCTTGAACATCACACAAGACAAAAACACTGCGCGAAATAAATTTCACGCCTGCATCACCGTAGGCGTCACGCTTGCTTGGCGCGTCTTAAACACCACACAACACGCAACTAACGCGCGAAATAAATTTCACGCCTACATCAAATGTCGGCTGAAAGCTGACAGCTCCAAACGAAAAAGGCTCTGAGCATGCACTCAGAGCCTTTTTTAAATCGATAATCAATTACCAGATTTTTACGCGATCTTCTGGTTTGATATACATCTTGTCGCCTTCTTTCACATCAAATGCCTGATAGAATTCTGGCATGTTTGAAAGAATACCGATTACACGGTAATGGCTTGGTGAATGAGGGTCTGTCATTAGGCGGTTACGTAACTCTTCGTCACGATATTTACGACGCCAAATTTGCGACCAACCCATGAAGAAACGCTGATCACCTGTGTAACCATCAATGATTGGCGCTTTTTCATCACCAAGTGATAATTGATAAGCAGTGTAAGCAACTGTTAAGCCGCCTAAGTCACCAATGTTTTCACCTAATGTAAGCTGACCATTTACGCTAGCATCTTCAAATGGTTTGTACTCGTTATACTGAGCAACTAACTGACCTGTACGCTCTTCAAACTGTTTAAGGTCTGATTCGCTCCACCAGTTACGTAAGTTACCGTCACCATCGTACTTCGCACCTTGGTCATCAAAGCCGTGACCTAATTCGTGGCCGATTACCGCACCGATTGCACCGTAGTTAACAGCGTCATCAGCTTCTAGGTTAAAGAATGGCGGTTGTAAGATAGCCGCTGGGAATACAATTTCGTTATTCACAGGGTTGTAGTAAGCGTTTACTGTTTGTGGTGTCATGTGCCACTCAGAACGGTCAACTGGCTTACCTAGTTTTGCAGTCATATCTGCATATTCCCACTCGCTGTGGCGAATGTAGTTACCTACTAAGTCATCACCTTTAACTTCAAGTGCTGAGTAGTCTTTCCATTTATCTGGGTAACCAATTTTTGGTGTGAACTTATCAAGCTTTTCTTTAGCCGCGATTTTTGTTTCTGGGCTCATCCACTCAAGGTTTTCAATCGCAACTGCATAACCTTTGATTACGTTATCAACTAACTCTTCCATACGCGCTTTCGCTTCAGGTGGGAAGTTTTCTTTAACGTATACTTTACCTAAGATTTCACCTAATACACCGTTTGATGCATCAACTGCTTTTTTCCAAAGTGGTGATTGCTCTGTTACACCGCGAAGTGTTGTGCTGTAAAAATCAAAGTTAAGGTCTACTAGCTCTTTATCTAGTAGGCGAGAATAGTTGCTAACAAAGTGGAACTTAAGGTAGTTCTGCCACGTTGCTAAGTCTGTATCGTTATAGATACCTGCGAATTTTTCTAGGTAGCTAGGTTGGCGAATGATTACATCTTCAGTTTTGATACCTGATGCATCAAGGTAAGCTGCAAAATCAAAGTCGCCAGTAAGTTTGTTAGCATCTGCAACACTCATCTTATTGTAAGATTTAGTTGCATCACGGCTTTCAACACGGCTCCACTGCGCATCAGCAATGCTTGTTTCAAGATCGATAATTGCTTTAGCCGCAGATTCTGCATCAGCTACACCAGCCTTGCTTAAGATTGCTGTTACGTATGCTTGGTAAGCTTCACGAATTTTTGTGAATTTCTCTTCATCTTTTAGGTAGTAATCGCGATCTGGTAAACCTAAACCTGACTGATAAACATACATCGCGTTTTCGCTAGAATTTTTCGCGTCGTTATTTACGTACCAACCAAACGGTAGGCTACCGCCTTTAATGCGAAGTTCTGCCATTAAAGCAACTAGATCAGATTTGTTCTTAACTGCATCAACGCTTTCTAGCACTGGTGTTAATGGCTTGATGCCTGCCGCTTCACGGCCTGCTTCGTCCATATAGCTGTTATAGAATGCAGCTAGTTTAGCTTCATCAGAGCCTGGCTTAACGTCTTTATTTGCCGCTGCTTTTTCTAGCACTTCTTTCATCGCTTTTTGCGAATCATCGTAAAGCTGAGTGAATGAACCGTAGTTTGATTTATCACCTGGAATTTCTGTTTTCTCTAACCATTCGCCGTTTACGTGATAGTAAAAGTCATCTTGTGCGCGAACAGACTTGTCCATGTTCGCCAATTCAATGCCTGAATTTAAAGGAGCTTTTGCTTCAGTTACGGTCGCAGTTGCTGGTGCTTTAGTTTCTTGTTCTTTTTCACCACAACCAACAAGACCGAGGGCTAGTGCAATACTTGCCGCGGTAAGTGTTACTTTTTTCATGGGAGTCCCGTACTAATTATTTTTTGATGTATTTATCGAAAAACTAGCAAACCTAATTAATCATTAGTTTTTCGCTTTCACCATAATAAACCTCTCAAGCAAAACAATAAAACCGAATATGTAACAATTCTTATCAAAACAAGATAAGACGCATTTTTGAGCGGTGGGAGGGGGAGATTTAGTGGTTAGTGGTTAGTGGTTAGTGGTTAGTGGTTAGTGGTTAGTGGTTAGTGGTTAGTGGTTAGTGGTTAGTGG